>NZ_JAIHBA010000027.1:0-69076 GCF_019718735.1 Pseudomonas sp. RIT778
GGTTGGGGGAGGGGGTGGAGATGCCTAGGTTGGTTAGGCCGTGAATGATACGAAATGAAGGCGGTTATGCCCGCTTTCGGACAGTAACAAGCATGGAAAAGAGCCCTGTCATTTGCGAATTCTGGGTGCACCTAAAAAACCGATGGGAGCATAGTGGCCTCATCGATTGATGATCGCCCTCTTGGAATACATAGCCTCGAAGGCGTACACCACCGTTCATCGACTCGTGACACCACCGTAATTGCAATTTACGCTGTATATGCATACAGTAATAAAGTGAACATTGATGACAAAAAATCTCTTGTGGCATATTAATATCATGATGTAGATTCAGGATCTCAAATATAATTTAAACAAGGAAGTATCATGGACGTAAAAGTTAATTTCGCAGTTGTTCATGAGCTAATAAAAGAGCAATTTAAAGATATTCAAGCTTCTGATATCCGAAAGGTTGTACTGAATAAAGACAAGCCAGCCGTTAGCAAGTTAATAGTCGGTGCGACATCAATTTACGGTAAAAAAAATAACGCCACGCACTATGGGATCTTCGCAAAAAAAACTGCGAGCGATTTTCCTATTGACTTTGATGCTTACTCTAAAATTGCCATTTCGGAAAAATCTTTTCTAGAAGTCACTGAGTCCGCTATGGCAGAACTTCATGCCGCAGCGAAAAAGACTACTGTATCTTCTGGGGGGTATATTTTATTCGTAGACTACGAAAACAACCAGGGACGCTTCTTGTTAATTGCAATGCTTAAAAAGCGTGATGGTTTGAGGCTTAATGAAAATCTTGAGCCTGAGGAATTGATTGAACTGGATTTGAGTAGTTTGTACCACGCGGCTCGTATTAATTTTAATAAATATCAAGAGCATGGCTTAGCGGACGCGGAAGCTAAGCAAGAACTCAATTATCTTAGTTTTCTTAGCCAAAGCGCAGGACGGTCTGCTGCAGGGTATTTTGTAACAGCACTGGGCTGTGCAGTAGGAACTGCTTCAGCGGCTGCTACAAAAAATCTTATAATTGAGAGCGTAAAGTTTTTTAGAGAGCGCCCTAATCTACGCGACAAAAGAATTCAGTTTAAAGATGAGATTTTGAGATATCTAGAGCGTCAGCGAGATTCTGGACAATCTGTCAAACTCTCGGAAGTTGAAGCAATTGCTCGCCAGTTTTTTCCGGCAGAACTGGAAGGTCAGGCCGATGAATTGGCCGTTGAGTTTACAGGGCACCTCAATAGTGAAGCCGTTGGAGTACCCGTTGAGTTTCCTATTAGCAAGGTGACACTTGATAAGTACACTCACGTGGTTTACAAGGCAGACAACTGGCAGTTGAAGTTTGATCGAAACTCTTTAGGCGAGGGTGTGGATGCTGAAATCCGTTTTATTGAACAAGATCGAAAACTAATCATCAACAATCTTTCGGAAAGCGCTATTGAAGTCATTCGTCAAGCCATAGCGGATAAACGAGATGCTGCCGAGCCAGAGTAATTGCCATGGTAGATGTAAGTAAATTTGCCGAGGCATATCGACTGCTTGGTCGTCCTGCTCTCGTGAGGGCTAACGCATTTGATTTTAGAACTTCTGTCTTCAATCCAGAAATCAATTCTGCAGCTGAAAAACTAATTACTTCAAATGCTGGCCGATTTGATGAATTTCTTATTGATAGCGTTGATGTAAATCCCTCTGATTTCAATGCTTCTTCTGCGTGGTCAACAATCGAATTCTCCTTCGTACTTGACACATCGGGCACAGTGCCAATTTTTAAAAATTTTGATCAGCTCATGGCTCGATCAAAGAGTTTCGTTCGAACGGAGGTGCCAACAAGCTTTTACATAATAGATGAAAATATTCTGTCTTCTGAAGAGCCTCTCGATCATCGGATAAAGACTCTTCATGCTTTATGTCGCCTAATCGTTTACCTAGCTGACTTGGCACATTTTCACGATGAAAAAGAGTCCAGTGATGAATATAAGCTTGTATTTGTTGCTGAGGACCTAGCAAAAGGAGAGCGCGCAATAACGCTTTATCCATACTTGGATCGCGAGTTGCTAGATTTTGAGATAAGCACAGAGTTGGTCGACAGTCTTCAAATGAGTAATTTAGAAGAAAGCCCCCAGCTTTTCAAAGAGAGATCTATTTTTCGGGCAACTTTAATTGAGTATTTGGCAGGCCAGTTTGGAGGAAAAGAACGTTTCAAGTTCCTCATTTCCACATGGTCACAGTTTCTAATATTGTATGGCAACAACCTATCTACCTATCTTAGCGGATTTTCTTTTCACAAGGCAAAGCAAGAGGTTGCAAATGCTCAGTTAACAGTCGCTGACCAGATGTCGAAGGTTGTAAGTGATATCAGCGGAAAAGTTCTGAGCATACCGATTTCGCTGGCTGTCGTCATTGCAATTTCAAAAGCCGAAAGCGTTTTAGAAAGTTCAATTTTGGTATTGGGTATTTTAATAACCTCTGCTTTGTTAGCCGAAACCTTAGCAGCGCAGAAGTTGCAATATGAGCGCATTAAACATTCTCGAATGATAATGTTTACATCTCATCAGCAAAAAGCGCATCAGTATCCAGAGGACTTAAGGAACTACATAAAAGATTCTATAAGCGCCTTAACAGCGAACGAGAAAAAACTTAGGAGCTCATTACTAGTGCTAAGGATTTTAGCATGGGCTCCTGCAATCGTTGCTGTAACTCTTCATTCATGTATCTTTCAAAAAGATCTGTTAGAAGGATTTGATAAACTTGCGTTTTTTGTGCACGCTATTCTTGCAGTATTTACATGTTGCTAATTAGGAAAGTTAAGATTACGGTCAAAAGGGCTTTCGCTACATTTTGAATTATTGGAGCAAGTCTAGCTTTAGCTGAGGCAAAGGAAATGGCTCTAGTTTTTTTGATGCGCCTAACAGGAGCAATGCGTGACCGATCTTAGTGAAACTATAAGGCTCTTTTCAATGGAAGGGGCAACCCATCTTTACTCGAGCCTTCCATCGATGCTGACGCCTGCAGATCTTTATCATATAAAGGACAATCCAACTCATAAGGCTGCGCTTGCGGGCTCTAACATTTATCTTATCGTCAGTCGTCATCGCATTTACCTAAACCCTGGAAATCTATCTCTTAATGGATCGTTCGTATCGGGTGATTTTTTGGTATTGCGCGAATGCGGGATGACGGTGGTTCCCTTCACTTATGAGATTACTCTTCCAACAGTTGCTGGTGCCGCAGAGATTTTAAGTATCGCCGTTGCGCCGAACGGATCATCGATGGTCGTGATGACTTCTGAAGGGGACCAGATAATTGCCGTGAGCGTGATCGTTGCAGCTGCCGAAAGTGAATTGACGCGTCCCGACACGGATATGGAAGTTCTCTATGTTGGCCAGAGCATCGGACGAACGAATACGTTGACGGCGTTGAATCGCTTGTTATCGCATACCAAGTTTCAGCAGATTCTCGCCGAGAACTCGACACACTCCCCCGAGCGCGAGGTATTACTTTTGCTTTATCGGTTCGAGCACCGGAAGACAATCATCAGCAATGGAGGCGACTTCAATGTGGAAACTCAGGCCACTGATGCTCAAGATTCTGCCCATTTTGATCGTCTTAGGGATGTCCAGTTGAGGCGACATGAGGTGGTATCTCTGGCAGAGGCGGCGTTGATCAATTATTTCAAGCCGCGCTATAACACCCTGCTGAAAAAAACAAATTTCGCTGCAAGTGGAAAGCTTAGAGTGCTTCATCAGCTGATGAAAAAAGGCATTGCCGGATTGGTCGTGGAGCTTTGCTCGGTAAACATACGATCTCGTCTAGGGACGGCTAGTGCGATCCCCATTGAGCTTGTAGATTTGTTCTCAGAAGAGGTCCTTGAAGGGCGAAACATTCAAGAGCCGGAAATCAAGCAGCAGTGGCAACAGGATTTGAACGTGATCGCCCATTCGCATTGGGCCCGATTTGCGTTGACCACTACGCAGGAGCGTAATACGTTCCTGCATGGTTCGAAGTTCATAGGGCAGACTGAGCAACCATGGACTTGGTAATCAAGTGAAGTCGGTAGGAGTCGATGTAAAAGCACTGCAATGGCCCATAATCGATTTCCGACCAACTGTGAGCACTCATGCACTAAATTTTTACCGAAGAAAAAGACTCCACCTATGCTCAGGTGGAGCCTTCGTTACTTCAGATTAACGCTTGCTATCTGGAGTTCTGTGGGTAGGAACCCATGTTGAGTCCGGACGGCTGGTTGGTGGTAAGCGCGTATTGTCAGGAACAGTGGCGTAATTAGGACGCTTACCGCCGCGTGGCCCTTGTTCCTGAAAAATGCCGCCGTTATTACCGGTATTCGAACCGGGTAGAAAAGGGGACTGATTTATTTCCTGTATAATAAATTAGTCCCCTTTAATGCCAACCGTTTTTTTGCGGCATGCTAGTTTCTAAAAAAATGCCAAGCAAACTCATCAAATGTTATGAACTTCACGGAGTAAAGATCTTTTTTTAGGCGTCGATATATTTTGTCATTAGATACAAAAAAATCAATGTCGTCGACATAAGCCAAATGTGCAATGTCAAATCCGTCATTCTTGCCAGATGGGCCACCGCCCTCCATTGCATCAAGCGTGTAGGACGCGAGGCAACGTAAATAGTTTTTTAAGGAGCCAAATTTATTAAAGTGTTCAATAGATTTTGCATACCTATCACTAGATTTTTCCACTCCGTACTTCTGGAGGAACTCGCTCGCGATAAGTTTTGCATAGTCATCGATAATGTGCGCGCAGTAAGGCTGATCTCTAAGAGTTTTGCGATCCTCTTTGGAGATTTTTAATGTTCCACTAAAAGCGTCTAAACTATCATCCACCAGCATGTTGTCGTAATCAATAAATGTGGCGATAGAGTAAGTATTTCCACCATGGTCAATTCCAATTTTTTTTGCTTCTTCGAAAGTTTCTGTCTGTATCAGCGCATCCATGAGCATCTGTGTGGCGGGGACGTCATAGTCAGGAACATCCAAGGCGAATGCTTTTGACTGCAATGTGAGTGTGGACTCCCAGATTATTGAGATGTTGCGAGATTTTATGTTGCCAAGTGCAGATTTGCGTATGAGAAACTCAGTTTCAGATGTCATCCCGGAAATCAGCTCCATGATTCCGAGTTGGGAACATATCAACTCTAACCCCGTTTTTTCTGGAATTTTATTCAGCTGCCTTAGGATGTTGGTATCGAGATATGCTTTCACGAACTAATTCCAAGCGATAAAGGTAATGGATTGTCTGTCTTTAATTCAGAGTAGTTTAGCTTTTTGGAAGCTGCAAATGAGGAAGAATGGGACAGATTTATTTTCCAGAAAATAGATCAATCCCCTATGTCCATCTAAAGGTGCAACATCTGACGAGGCGGCGTATCAAGATCTGCCTAGTCGCCCAAATTAAGGGCATTACCGCTAGCCCGGACATAATAATTATCGAATTCACCGCTTTCGACGAACACGAAACCATGGCGATTGTAAAAACGATTTGAAGCGCTTTCCTTGAGAGCACCGACCTTGATGGGACGCCCGATCTCATCAGCTTCTCTGAAAATCTGAGTAAGAACTTCAGAGCCGATTCCTGCTCCCTGAGCACTGGGTACCACATACAAGTGGTCAAGCAAAAGTTCGTTCTGGTGGTCTTTGATTACGACAAAACCGACCAGATCACCTGATACTTCTATGCGGCGAGTGCTGTTAACGTCGAACCCAGCAACAAATCGTTCGCGCGCACGTTCTGGGTTAAATCGTCCAAGCCGTTCCAGGCTCTCGCGCATGGCCTCAATCCTGATGGCCACCAGATCTTCCAGGTCGTTATTGGACGCTGCGCATAAAACGACAGCGGAGTTTTGATCAGCGGAGGCTGGCATGACAAGCACCCTAAACATGGCCGGTCAGTCATTATGCAGAGAACAGATTCCGCATAACCACTACTGCTTCGGTTCAATGGAGGCGATGGCCCCCTATTAGCTTCAGGGGGATGTGTTCGCCGGACGCTTACGTCTGTTGGGGCAAGCGAAAGGGGACGAATCAATTTTTTTGAAAAATAGATCCGTCCCCTTTCTACTGCTTAGGAATCGACACGGACCTGAAGACTCAGTATGACGTCGAGATGTGCCGCAAAAAATAGAAATGCTCATTTGGCCGAGGTCGTCAGTTACGTCTAACAACCTCGGCCATTTTCTTTCCGGCTGCTGGGCTACGGCGCTCAGCCGATCACGTCTTCACCTCAACATGATCCAACGCCTGATTCACCGCCAACTCACTTAACATCACCAACTGCGCAATCCCGATCGCAGTCTTGCGATGAGCAGGCTCCAGCGTGGCAGCGAAGTTATTGAGCATTTCGCTTGCCGATCCCAGTGATTCGCTGGCATTGGCGAGCAGGGATTCAGTGTTGTAAGCCGGGTTGGCCAGGTACATGGGGTCGTGTTTGTGGTGGCTGCCCATGATGCGTTGTTGCGGGGTAAGGTAGTGGTCGAGGGCGCGTTCGGCGGCTTCGTTGAGGGTTCGGGAGTCGGGGAATTTGTAGGGTGAAACCGGATCGGTTTCGGGGGGATTGGGTGTCGGTTTGAACATAGATGAAACTCCTCATGCTTCAAAAAGGGAGGCCATCCAAATTCGCTACCAAACGAAGGTGGCGGCCATGCTCAGGTTGGTAGACCGGCACATGAGGAACCCGGCGCACCCGAAGGTGCCCTGTGCATGACCACCATAAAGCCGAGACGAAACGACGCCGCGAATGGTGATGCTGTGCAACTCTCATGTGCGGGCTACCAAACCCGATCACTGGTTTTCAGCGACCCGGAAACGATAAGACCCGCGCATTAGACGCACAAGCCGGCGGATTCTGGCGTAGTCGTAGGTAATGACGCAAGGTTGTGTAGCCTTGAGGAAGTAACGGTGGGTGTCTTTTAAACGGGGTTTTTGGGTGCGTTAAACGGATGGGTCAAGAGCGGCCCTCACCCCAGCCCTCTCCCGGAGGGAGAGGGGGCCGACCGAGGTGTCTTGCGCTCTACATCGACCTGAGAAACCGAGTTGATTATGGATTCAACGCGGTATGTGCAAGTTGGTTTAGATTTTTAGACAGGTGTCGGAAATGTCCCACGGCTGATTCATTTTCCATCGATGAGGCCGACCATTTCGGGGGCTAGGGCTAAGGATTTTCCGGGCGGCTGAGCAACGTCTCCAGGCTCGCCAGTGCCGGCGCTTCCTGGCTGCGGTCGAAGACCTGGAGGCCAACCTTGAGCAAGCGGCCGTTTTCCGCTGCGGAGATGATCTGCTCGCAGCGCAGCATCAACCGCCCCTGATCGCAATCCTGCGCTTTCATGCCCATCGGCATCTTGCCTTCCAGCCGCAACTCCGCCATCCGACTCTGCGCCGCAATCATCGCAATCGAACGATCCCGCAAAACCCCGCTGCTCTGCGTCATCAACCCGGCCACGCGCACGGCGGCGGACATGGCCACGGCGATGATCGCGAGGGCCACGAGCACTTCAATCAGGGTGAATCCGGCTTGTGGGGAGGGGGTGCGCATCGGGGGCTCGGGCGGTCGGGCGGCCCTTGACGCTAGCGCCCGTGCTTGACGGCTTGACGACGAAAACACCCGAGGATTTTCAACATCCCTGACATATCTTCTTGCAACACTGCGCGTCGAATCGAATCAAGCCAGGGAATGACGAGATGGATATCGCGCAATTCAAACAGCCCAGTCGACCGAGCCGGATGCCCCGTGGGCAGCAGGGTTTTACGCTGATCGAGATCATGGTGGTCGTGGTGATTCTCGGGATTCTGGCGGCAATGGTGGTGCCCAAAGTGCTCGACCGGCCGGATCAGGCGCGGGCGACGGCGGCGAAGCAGGACATTGGCGGGTTGATGCAGGCGCTGAAGCTGTATCGCCTCGATCACGGCACTTACCCGAGCCAGAGTCAGGGCCTGAAGGTGCTGGTGGAGCGGCCGGCCGATGCGAAGAACACCAACTGGCGCTCGTACCTGGAGCGCCTGCCGAATGACCCGTGGGGTCGTCCTTATCAGTACCTCAATCCCGGTGCCAACGGCGAGATCGACATCTTTTCCCTCGGCGCCGATGGCCAGCCTGACGGCGATGGCGTGAATGCCGACATCGGTTCCTGGCAGTTGTAAGGCCGGTCATGAACAGCCAATCGAACCAGCAGGGGATGGCGATCATCAGTGCGCTGCTGATTGCGGCGGTGGTCGCGGTGATCGCCGCTGGCATGCTGACGCGCCAGAGCGTTTCGACCCGGGCGCTGGAAGCCGAACAATTGCGCGTGCAGGGCCGTTGGGTGTTACACGGCGGGTTGGAGATCAGTCGGCAATTGTTGTGGGATGCGCGGCAGCGCGATCCGCTGACCCGACTCGATCAACCTTGGGCGCAGTTGTTGAACACTCAGGGTTTCGAGGGGCGACTGGAGGACGAGCAGGGCAAGTTCAACCTGCGCAATCTGGTGGCCAACGAGCGGATCGATGACGCGCAGGTGCAGGCGTTCGAGCGTTTGTGCGAGTTGATCGGTGTCAGCAGCGGCTTGAGCCGGCGCATCAGTCAGCGGGTGATCGGCTCTTATCCGCACCTGTTGAATGCCCAAGTGGTGGACAAGCCTGTGGCGAAAAACACGTTCGACAGCGGGCGCGCCACGTCGCCGTCCGCGTCACGCAAGCCGCAACCGCCGACCTTGCCGATGCTGCGCACGCTTGAGGATTTGCGCAGTGTCGACGGGGTCAACGATGCGGTGCTGGCGAAATTGGCGCCGTACCTGACGGTGATTCCGGCGACCACCTGGCTCAACGGCAACACCGCTACGGCGCCGGTGCTGGCGGCTTATGTGCCGGGGTTGTCGCTGGAGCGGGCACAGGCGTTGATCAATGAGCGTGACGCCGGTCGCTGGTTTATCAATCGTGGGGATTTCGTCAATCGTCTGCGCTTGCCGCAACTGGAGATCACCAGCGTGAAGGTCGGCATCACCAGCGACTGGTTTCGGCTGCGCGGGCAGGCGCGGCGCGATCAGCGGCGGGTCAGCCTCGATGCGTTGTTGCATCGCAGTCAGGATCGGTTGCCGCAAGTGATCTGGTCGCGGGTGGGCGTATGAGCCAGTTGCGCGTGAGTTTGCCGCCGCTGGCGGAGCTGAGTCTCGACAGTGAATTGGATTGTGCTTGGCTGGATCGTCAGGGGCAGGTCGTTCGCCAGGAACGCGTGCGGCTCGGCGCGCTGCCGAAGCAACCGCTGGTGTGTTTTCTGCACCCGTCGGACAGCTTGCTGGCGAGCATCGATCTGCCGCCGCTGCCCGCGAACAAAACCGCTGCAGCTGTTCAATGTGCGGCGCAGGCCTTGATGCTCGGTGACAGCGCCGAGATGCACATCGCCCACAGTGCTCGTAATGAAAGCGGCCAAGTGCAGATTGCCTGGGTAGCACGCAAGGATTTGCAGCACCTCGGGCAATTCGGTTTGAACCTCAAAGGCCTGTACCCGGCGGCCTACAGCTTGCCGGTGATGGCCGGCGGTGTCGGCTGTCTGCACGACGATCATCTGTTGCTGCGCCACGGTCCGAATGCGGCGCAGGTGCAGCCGATGATCGATGAAGCCTGGCTGCTGGAAACCGGTCTGCCGGCGCACTGGATCGGTGACGGCGCGCCGGAAGCGGTGCAATCGACATTGGCCGACATACAGCGAAACGCCGGCCCGTTGCCGAACTGGGGCCTGCACGGCGGTCTTCAGCAACCGGGCACCGAACATCGTGGCTGGGGCAGGGCGCTCGGTTGTTGTGCGCTGGCGCTGGCGGTGTGGGTGATCGGTTTGAACCTGTACGCCGCGCGCGAGGCCGGGCAGGGCCAGCAGCTCAAGGCGCAGATGGCGCAGCGGGTGAAGCAGGCGTTTCCCGAGTTGCCGGTGATCCTCAATCCGCTGCAACAGGCCCGTCAGCAAATCGCGGCTCGCCAGCAAGGCGCGGTGGATGCGCCGGGTCAGGATTTCACGCGGCTGGTGTCGCAGGCCGGCAGCGGCATGCCGTCCATGGCGGGCACGGTGCAGCGGCTGGAGTTTGTCGACGGCGCGTTGCAATTGAGTCTGCTGCCCGAGGCCCGGCGTTCGGGCAACGACAAGGATTGGCAAGGCACGCTGGCCCAGGCCGGCATCAGCATCAGCCCGAATGACGACGGCTGGGTCCTGCGCCCGGCCGGCGAGGCGACCGCCGCCACCGACAACGACGACAGCAGCGGAGCCGAAGATGAATAGCCCCTCGCTTGCGAAATACCGCGCCGGTTGGCAGCGCTTCAATGCTCAGTTGCAGGCCCGCTGGCAGCCGTTGACGTTGCGGGAAAAACGCATGGTGGGCGGGATGGCGGCGCTGTTGCTGGGGCTGTTTGTGTGGGTGGCGTTGGTTCAGCCGCCGCTGAAGAAGATCGCCGCCTCGCAAGTCGAAACCCCGAAATTGCGCGCCCAGGCCGAAGCGCTGGAAGTGCTGTTGCGCGATGTCAGCGTGCGCCCGGACGGGCAGAACCTGGAGCAGTCGCTGCAGCAAACCTTGCAGGCCAGCGGACTGGGCGGCCATTACCAATTGGCGGCCGCGTCCGCCGGTTGGCAGTTGACCTTCGACGCGGCACCTGCCGACGCCGTGCTCGACTGGCTGCTGAGCCAACCCCGGAATTTTTCACTGCAAGTGGTCGAGGCCCGTCTGCAACGCGCAGACGACGCCGCGACCGATGACACCGCCGGCACTCTGTCGGGCACCGTACGCATGGATCAGGCGCTGGGCGCTAAGGAAGCTTCATGAAGGGGTCAGGATCCAAACGCATGGCGTTGCCGATGCTATTGATGGCATTGAGCGCGTGCAGCAACACCACGCCACCGAATCAACCGCCGCTGCTGGTGGACAGCGAACTCGGCCGGCCGCTGGCCAACACCCAGCGCAGTGGCGACGCGGTGCTCGACCGCGAGCGTGCGCAGGCTCAGGTAAGACATGCGCCGAAGCAATTGCACAACATCACCGAACGCGCTCGCAGTGGCGGCTCGGCGCGGGGCACGACGTTGCCGGCCAATCCGTTGGGCGATCAACCGGTGACGTTGAATTTTGTCGACGCCGATATTCAAGCGGTGGTGCGGGCGTTGTCGCGCTCGACCGGCCAGCAGTTTCTGGTCGATCCACGGGTCAAGGGCAATCTGACGCTGGTCTCCGAAGGCCAGGTGCCGGCGCATCAGGCCTACGACATGCTGCTGGCGGCGCTGCGCATGCAGGGTTTCAGCGTGGTGGACGTCGGCGGCGTGGCGCAGGTGGTGCCGGAGGCCGACGCCAAGTTGCTCGGCGGGCCGATCTACAGCGCCGACAAACCGGCCGGCAACGGCATGCTCACCCGCACGTTCCGCCTGCAATACGAGAACGCGGTAAACCTGATCCCGGTGCTGCGCCCGATCGTGTCGCCGAACAACCCGATCAACGCCTATCCGGGTAACAACACCATCGTCGTCACCGATTACGCCGAAAACCTGACGCGGGTCGCGCAACTGATTCAAGGCATCGACACCCCGAGCGCCATCGACACCGACGTGGTGCAGATCCAGAACGGCATCGCCGCCGACATCGCGCCGATGGTCGCTGACCTGCTCGACGCACCGGGCAATGACCCGACGCAGAAAATCGCGGTGATCGGCGACCCGCGCTCCAACACCATCATCATCCGCGCCGGCAGCCCCGAGCGCACCGAGCTGGCGCGTAACCTGATCTACAAACTCGACAACGCCCAGAGCAACCCGAGCAATCTGCACGTGGTGTATCTGCGCAACGCCCAGGCCGGCAAACTGGCCCAGGCGCTGCGCGGTTTGTTGACCGGCGAAAGCGACAGCGGCACCAGCGACAATGCGCGCTCGGTGCTCAGCAACATGGGCAGCTCCACCAATTCGGGCGGCGGGCAAAACGGCCAGAGCGGTACGCAAACCAACGGCTCGACTTCGACCACCAACAGCGGCAGCACCAGCGGCAGTTATGCTCAAGGCAGTAGCGGCACCAGCGGTAGCAGCAATGCGCAAAGCAGCGAACAGAACGTCGCGTTCAGCGCTGGCGGCGTGACCATTCAGGCGGATGCGACCACCAACACCTTGCTGATTTCCGCGCCGGAACCGCTGTACCGTAACCTGCGCGAAGTCATCGACCTGCTCGACCAGCGCCGCGCGCAAGTGGTGATCGAAAGCCTGATCGTCGAAGTCGGCGAGGACGATGCCAGCGAATTCGGCGTGCAATGGCAGACCGGCAACCTCGGCGGCAAAGGCGTGATTGGCGGCGCCAACCTCGGTGGTTCGGGGATCAACGTCAACGGCAAGACCAGCCTCGATGTGCTGCCGCAAGGCCTCAACCTCGGCTACGTCAACGGCACCGTCGACATCCCCGGCATCGGCAAGATCCTCGACCTGAAAGTGCTGGCCCGGGCCCTGAAGAGCAAAGGCGGGACCAACGTGCTGTCGACGCCGAACCTGCTGACCCTGGACAACGAAGCGGCGAGCATTTTTGTCGGCCAGACCATCCCGTTTGTCAGCGGCAGCTACGTCACCGGTGGTGGAGGCACCAGCAACAACCCGTTCCAGACCGTGACCCGTGAAGAGGTCGGTTTGAAGCTCAACGTACGGCCGCAGATTTCCGAGGGCGGCACGGTGAAGCTCGACATTTATCAGGAAGTCAGCAGCATCGACGAACGCGCCTCGGCGGCAGCCAATTCGGCGGGGATCGTCACCAGCAAACGCGCGCTCGACACCAGCATCCTGCTCGACGACGGCCAGATCATGGTGCTCGGCGGTCTGCTGCAGGACGGCTACAGCCAGAGCAATGACGCGGTGCCTTGGTTGTCGAGCATTCCGGGGATTGGCGCACTGTTTCGCAACGAACGCCGCTCGATCACCAAGACCAACCTGATGGTGTTCCTGCGCCCGTACATCATCCGCGACAGCGCGGCGGGGCGAAGCATTACGCTGAACCGCTACGACTTTATGCGCCGCGCTCAGGGCGGTCTGCAACCGGAACGCAGCTGGGCGATGCCCGACATGCAGGCGCCGCAATTGCCGGCCACTGCCCAAGGCGTGCCGGCGCCGGTGTCCGGCCCGCGCGCGACGATCAAAGCGGTGCCGCTGCAATGAGCGCATTGCCTTACGCCTGGGCCAAGGCGCAGCGGATTCTGCTGCGCGACGGCGTGCTGACGGTGTGCCCGTCGACGCCGGGCTGGTCGATCAGCGAAGTGCGCCGGCAGTTCGGCGCGGCCAGGCTTGAGCGGGTGCGCGATGACGAACTCGACGGCTTGTTGGCCACTGCCTACGCCGACACCGGCAGTGCGGCAGCGGTGGTCGGTGCGGCGGAAAACGAAGTCGATCTCGACCGCCTGATGCAGGACATGCCGGAAATCACCGACCTGCTCGACACCCAGGACGGCGCGCCGGTGATCCGCATGATCAACGCCTTGCTCACCCAGGCGGCGCGGGACGAGGCCAGTGACATTCACATCGAACCGTTCGAAACCCATTCGGTGGTGCGCTACCGGGTCGACGGCACGTTGCGCGACGTGGTCTCGCCGCGCAAGGCGTTGCACGGTGCGTTAGTGTCGCGGATCAAGATCATGGCGCAGCTCGATATCGCCGAAAAACGCCTGCCGCAGGACGGGCGCATTGCGTTGCGCGTAGCGGGGCGGCCGATCGACATTCGCGTCTCGACCGTGCCCACCGGTCACGGCGAGCGGGTGGTGATGCGTTTGCTCGACAAACAGGCTGGGCGTCTGCATCTGGAAACTCTGGGTATGGACGCGCAGGTGCTGGCCAAACTCGATCACCTGATCCGTCAGCCCCACGGCATCGTGCTGGTCACCGGCCCGACCGGCAGCGGCAAGACAACGAGTTTGTACGCGGCACTGGCGCGGCTGGATGCGAGCACCAGCAACATCCTCACCGTGGAAGACCCGGTGGAATACGACTTGCCGGGCATCAGCCAGATTCAGGTCAACGCCAAGATCGACATGACCTTTGCCCTGGCGTTGCGGGCGATTTTGCGGCAGGACCCGGACATCATCATGATCGGCGAAATCCGCGACCTCGAAACCGCGCAGATCGCGGTGCAGGCTTCGTTGACCGGTCACCTGGTGCTCGCGACGTTGCACACCAACGACGCGGTGTCGGCGGTCAACCGCTTGGTCGACATGGGCGTCGAGCCGTTTCTGTTGGCCTCGTCGATGCTCGGCGTTCTGGCCCAACGCTTGGTGCGGCGCCTGTGCAATCAGTGCAAACAGGAAGACCCGGCCACGCCCGGCACCTGGCGCCCGGTCGGTTGTGCCGCGTGCAATCACACTGGTTACAGCGGCCGGACCGGCATTCACGAGTTGTTCTGCATCGATGACGACATCCGCACCCTGATCCACCAAGGGGCAGGGGAGCAGGCGTTGCGTGCGGCGGCGAGCAAGGCCGGGATGTTCAGCCTGCGTGAGGACGGCGAACGCTGGATTCGCAGCGGTGCCACGGCCCCTGAAGAAATCCTTCGTGTGACACGGGACGCCTGATGAATCGCTATCGTTTTGAAGCCGCCGATGCCAGCGGCAAGATCGAATCCGGGCATCTGGAAGCGGACAGTCAGGGCGCCGCGTTTGGCGTGTTGCGCGGTCGTGGTCTGACGGCGTTGTCGGTGGAGAAGGAAAGCAACGTCTCCCAGCATGGCGGCGGTGGAATGTTCGGCGCCAGGATGTCGGATAACGATCTGGCGTGGGCCACGCGGCAACTGTCGAGCCTGCTCGGTGCCAGTTTGCCGTTGGAGGCCGCGCTAAGCGCCACGGTCGAGCAGGCCGAAAAAAAGCACATCGCCCACACCCTCAGCGCCGTGCGTGCCGACGTGCGCAGCGGCATGCGCCTGGCCGAGGCGCTGGCGGCGCGGCCACGGGATTTTCCGGAGATTTACCGGGCGCTGATTGCAGCAGGTGAGGAGTCCGGCGATCTGGCGCAGGTGATGGAGCGGCTGGCGGATTACATCGAGGAACGCAACAACCTGCGCGGCAAGATTCTCACCGCGTTCATCTATCCCGGCGTGGTGGGGCTGGTGTCGATCGGCATCGTGATTTTTCTGCTGAGTTATGTGGTGCCGCAGGTGGTCAGCGCGTTTTCCCAGGCGCGACAGGATCTGCCGGGGCTGACATTGGCGATGCTCAATGCCAGTGATTTCATCCGGGCCTGGGGCTGGTTGTGCGCGGGCGTCATGGCCGGCGCGTTCTGGAGCTGGCGCCTGTATTTGCGCAATCCGGCGGCGCGCTTGAGCTGGCATCATCGGGTGCTGAAGCTGCCGCTGATCGGGCGGTTTGTGCTGGGGCTGAACACCGCACGGTTCGCCTCGACGCTGGCGATTCTCGGCGGCGCCGGGGTGCCGTTGTTGCGGGCCTTGGAGGCGGCGCGGCAGACCTTGTCGAATGATCGCTTGAGCCTGAGCGTCAATGAGGCCACCGCCAAAGTGCGCGAGGGCGTCAACCTGGCGGCAGCGCTGAAAGTGGAGAACGTGTTCCCGCCGGTGCTGATTCACCTGATCGCCAGCGGCGAGAAAACCGGTGCGCTGCCGCCGATGCTCGAACGCGCTGCGCAAACCCTGTCCCGCGATATCGAGCGCCGGGCGATGGGCATGACCGCGTTGCTGGAGCCGCTGATGATTGTGGTGATGGGCGGGGTGGTGCTGGTGATCGTGATGGCGGTGTTGTTGCCGATCATCGAGATCAATCAGCTGGTGCAGTAGTTTTCTCAACTTTTTTACCGGCGTCTGATCTCACCCGAGCGCCAAAAACAGCATCCTCGGGTTCTCCTTTCTGTCATCTGCAACGGCCCTTCAAGGGCTGTGGCCGATTCCCTCGAAAAGCCCGCCGCAGACACTCCGCACAACCGCGAAAACACCCGAGAAAATCCCTCGAAAAACAGCCTGCACCTCCCGAGGTTTTTTCCTTTATCTGTCACCGGAAACTGCGAATTTCTCAGTGCGACTTAACCACGGACCCCGCTTGCGAAGGTCGGCGGTGAGTCTTCCCAGTGTCATGCAAGTCCCCTGAAAACCTGTGTTCACAACCAACGTTGAAAAGGAGATTCTTCATGTTCAAGCGCACTCTGATCGCAGCTTCCCTGACCGTTGCCGCTCTGGCTTCCGCTCAAGCCATGGCCGTTACCGGTGGTGGTGCAACCCTGCCAGCCGCTCTGTACAAAGGTTCGTCCGACAGCATCCTGCCAGCCAACTTCAGCTACGCAGCCATCGGCAGCGGCGGTGGCAAGACCGCTTTCCTGACCAACAACCCGGCTGGCTTCAGCACCACTGGCACTGTGCACTTCGCCGGTAGCGACTCGATCCTCAGCGCTTCGGAACTCAGCACCTACAGCAGCACCTACGGCGCTTCGTTCGGCCCGCTGATTCAACTGCCTTCGGTTGCCACTTCGGTTGCCATCCCTTACAAAAAAGCCGGTCAGACCGCTCTGAACCTGACCAGCGCTCAACTGTGCGACGTGTTCTCCGGCGCCAAAACCACTTGGGGTGCTCTGTTGGGCACTTCCGATACCACCGCCATCCGCGTTGTTTATCGCAACGTTTCCAGCGGCACTTCGGAAATCCTGACCCGTCACCTGAACGCCGTCTGCCCGACTCAGTTCGCCACCAACACCACTTTCACCGCCGCTCGTATCGGTGGCATCGCGCTGCCTTCGAACTGGGTCGGCGTTGCCAACACTTCCGATGTCGCCACTGCCGTGAACGCAGTTGACGGCTCCATCGGTTACGTCGGTCCGGACGGTGTCGATGCCACCAGCAACGCTGTTGTTGCCCGCGTCAACGGTGTTCAGCCGACTTCGGCCAACGTCAACCTGGCACTGGCATCGGTTTCCGCTCCTTCGACCGCTGCCCAGGCTGCCAACCCGGCCAACTGGTCGCCAGTGGTTGCCAACCCGGCTCTGGGTTACAAGCTCGCTGCCTACACCAACTTCATCTTCGGTCAGTGCTACAAGGATGCCGCCGTGGCCGCCGACGTCAAAGCCTTCCTGACCAAGCACTACAGCATCCCGGGCAACAACGCCGCGACTCAGGCTCACAAGTTCGTCGCAGTGCCTGATTCCTGGAAAAACGCTGTAACCGCCAACTTCATCACCAACACCTCGGGCAACAACCTGGACATCAACAACACCACCGTGTGCAACACCATCGGTCGTCCTTTGTAAGCTCGCGCAGTCGTAACAGAAATGGCGGCAACCTTCGGGTTGCCGCCATTTTTTTTGGCTGGATACACCTCAATCATGAAGTTTGTGTGACATCCGTTCGGTCGCGCCCCTCGCCAACTGCCTATGACGTAACAGCAGGTTTTTGCATGCCTGCGGCCTTGTGTGGCAATCAAAAAGGATCTCGTAGTGATGCTCGCTCGCCCATCCCGTCGTCGTACCAGCGTTCTGTCCTCCAAGCGTGAAACCGTCGAGCCGTCGCAGTGGTTGCTCAAACCGTTGGCGCACGCGGTGGCGTTGTGTCTGGTGGCGGGCAGCGCGCAGGCGCAGACGGCGTTCAGCTCGGGCTGGTTTGCTGCCAAGGGCGCGGCGCAACAGGCTGCGGCGGCGCGTCCGAGCGTGGGTGGTTTGCCGGGGATGACACCGCCGCTGGCCCAGCAGCAGAAGGCCAATGCGCAGTTACAGCGCTCGATTCAGAGCCTGAACAACACGGTCGCTGCAATTGCCGCGCAACAGGCGGCGCAGGCGGCCGGGCGCGCCGCCGCGTTGGGCACGGTGCAGTTTGTGCCGGACGGTCTGGGTGAGGGCGGTCTGAAAGTCGACAACAGCCTGACCCAGGGCTGGCAGAACGCGAAAGGCCCGCAGCAGACCCAGGTCGATGGCAAGACCACGGTGAAGATCGAGCAGACCGCCGACAAGGCAATCCTCAACTGGGAAACCTTCAACGTCGGCCGCAACACCACGGTCGATTTTGCCCAGCAGTCGAACTGGGCAGTGCTCAACCGGGTCAACGATCCAAACGCCCGGGCCAGCCAGATTCAAGGCCAGATCAAGGGCAACGGCACGGTGATGCTGATCAACCGCAACGGCATCGTGTTCAGCGGCAGCAGTCAGGTGAACGTGCGCAATCTGGTAGCGGCAGCGGCGAACATCACCGATATCCAGTTCCGTGATCGGGGTCTGTATTTCGACAGCACCGGCAGTCAGCCGACCTTCACCGATGCGGCCGGCAAAGTGCTGGTGGAGCGCGGCGCCTCGATTGAAACCCATAAACCGTCGGCTTCCACCGATGCCGGAGGCTATGCGCTGCTGCTCGGCAACGAAGTGCAGAACGACGGCAGCATCAGCACTGCCAAGGGTCAGACCGTGCTGGCCGCCGGTGACCGTTTCTACATCCGCAAGGGCTCGGGCACTGAAGGCAATGCGCTGTCGACCACCTTTGGCAGTGAAGTTATTCCGGGCTTCAAGGCCGGTGCTGTTGCGGGCAGGGTCAGCAACAACGGGCTGATTCAGTCCGCTACGGGCGACATCACCCTGACCGGTCATGAGGTGGTGCAAAACGGCGTATTGCTCGCCAGCACGTCAGTGGCGACGCGGGGCACGATTCACCTTTCCAACCCGAGCACCGATACCAACGGCAGTGTGACGCTGGGGCAGGGCAGTGCCACGGCGATCATGCTCGACAGCAGCGACATGACCGCCCTCGACAGTCAGCATCAGGCCGCGCTGACGGGCGTCACGGCCAACAACCGGATCCGTGGCGACCAGTCGCGTATCGAGATTTCGAGTGGCGGCAGCGTCGAGTTCCAGAGCGGCTCCATCACCCTCGCCACAGGCGGCCAGGTCGCGGTCAGCGCGCAGCGTCGCAGTCTGGTGCGTGACGGCGCGATGATCGATGTGTCCGGTGCCATCGGCGTCAAGGTGGCGATGGAAAACAACAGCATCAAGATCAACGTGCAGGGCAACGAGCAGCGTGATGCGTCGGTCAACCGCGAGAAGGGCGCGCTCAACAGCAACGACATCTGGGTCGATGTGCGCGATCTGGTGTATGTGCCGGCCGGCACCAACGGCTATGCCACGGATCGCTGGTACACCGCCGGCGGCTTGCTGGAAGTCGGTGGTTATCTCGGCACCCAGGGTCACAGCGTCGGCGAGTGGATGGCGCAGGGTGGCACGGTGAGTTTCGCCGGCAACGACGTGGTCACCGAAAAGGGTTCGCTGATCAACCTGTCCGGCGGCACCCTGGATGTACAGAGCGGGCAGATCCGCCAGAGCTGGCTGCGTGGCGCAGACGGGCGCTTGTACGAAGTCTCTCGTGCGCCGGGGGATCTGCTCTACACCGGCTTGTACAAAGGTTATGAAGACAACAGCGAGCGCTGGGGCCAGACCAGCTACTTCTACAACCCGCTGATCGCCCCGCGTTCGCGCTTCGAGTCGGGTTACACCGTGGGCCGCGATGCCGGGCAACTGGTGATTTCCACTGCCAGCGCCGTGCTTGATGGGCAGATGATCGGTGATGTGTATCAGGGCGAGCGGCAGAATCAGGCACCGAAACCGGTGCTCGACGGTTATCAGCAGAGTCAGACCGCACTGGCCCGGCGTGCGCAATTGATTGTCGGCAGTTACGACCCGACCTTCGTCGCGGCGTCGAACGGTCTGCTCTACACCCTCAATCCATTGCTCGATCAGGTGCAGATCGGTGGCACGCGCCCGGTCGCCGGCAATGATCTTGACTTGACCGGCGCGGTGTCCGATACCCGCAAGGGCAAGCTGTATCTCGACAACGATCAGCTCAACGGATTCCGCCTCGGTGCGCTCAAGGTTTCGGCCAAGGACCAGATCGCCGTTGACGGTGCGCTTACGGTCGACAGCGGTGGCGACATCACCCTCTACGCCCCGGATGTGCAGGTCGGCGCCGATCTGACTGCTCGCGGTGGCAGTCTGCGCCTGGGCAACGTACTCAATCAGTTCAATGGCGGTACAAATACCGACACTCGCCTGGCGGCCAAAACCGACAAGGCGACACAAACCCGCATCGCCGAAGGCGTGCTTCTCGACACCCGAGGCCTGTGGAGCAACCTGCGCACCAACCCGGACGATAACGCCAGCCTGGCGTATCTGAACGGTGGCCTGATATCGGTCCGCAGCAGCGGCGATATCGACGTCGCTGCCGGCAGCCTGCTCGATGTCTCTTCCGGTGGTGCCGTGCTTGCCAATGGCAAAACCCGGGGCGGCAAGGGCGGCGACCTGACGCTGGAGTCGAGCGCTATTTCTGCACCAGGCAAAACCCATCTGAACCTCGATGGCGAACTGCGCGGGTACGGCGTCACGGGTGGCGGCACCCTGACGGTGCAGGCCAACAAAATACTCGTCGGGCAAACGGATAAAGCCCTGGCGGACAACACCCTGCTGCTGTCCGCTGATCTGTTCGACAAGGGATTCTCCGCCTACAACCTGATCGGCCTGAGCGGACTCGAAGTTGCCGAAGGCACCGCAATCGACGTGACCATGCCGGTCTACCGTTTCGGCGATGCGGCACCGAACGAGATCAGCGGCGTTGATCCGCGTACGGCGCTGGAGCTGTGGACTCCGACGCTGTTCCAGGAAAACCCGACCAAGGGCGTTCTGACTCAACGCGCCGGTGCCAGCCTGACGTTGCAAGGTGGCGCGACATTGGACGACCTGATCGATGCCGCTAACAGCACCCTGACGCTGGGCCGTGGCTCGCGCATCAGCGTCGACCCGGGACAAAGCATCAAACTGCGTGGCGCCGGGCAGATCACCGTCGGTGGTGAGCTATATGCAAGGGGCGGCACGATTGACATCCGTCAGCAACAGTTCGGCTCGATCAAGCCGGCGACGTCCATCCTGGTTGCCGATCCGAAGGCCCATGACCGTTCGATCTGGATCGGTGAGCAGGCCGTGCTGGATGTATCCGGCCAAGTCAGTACCGCAACGGACGTTCTGGGGCGCACCTATGGCCAGGTGGGCAAGGGCGGCAGCATCGTCATCGGCGGCGAGATCGACTCGAAGCTCGCCACAGCCACCGCTGCCGATGCTTACGTGATCGTACGACCAGGCGCACGGCTGGATGCCTCGGGTGCAGAGGCGTTGCTCGATATCGCCGGCCAGGGTCCGACCCGCATCGCCACTGACGGTGGTCGCATCAGCCTGAGTTCTTACAACGGTCTGTTCATCGAGGGCAGTCTGCGTGCGGTGGCGGGTGGTCTCGGGGCCGCTGGAGGACGTCTGGACATTGCCCTGGAATCACCGTTGTACGCGGACTCTGCGGACAACAAGGTGCGAGCGCCAAGGGAGATGATCATTGCTCAAGGCGCGCCTGATCAGCGATTGGGATCGGATCTGGAACCCGGCCAAAGCGCTGACGGTTTGCGCTATGGGCAGGCGCGCTTGAGTGCCGATGGTTTGATGAGTGGTGGTTTCGATAACCTGAGTCTGCTCAGCAACGGTCTGCTGTCGTTCGACGGTGACGTGAATCTGCACATGAATCAGAGCCTGAGCCTGTATGCGGGCGCCTTGTCTCTGGCCGAGTCGTCGAACGATGCAACGCGTGTCGATGTCAGCGCACCCTATCTGCGCCTGTCCGGAGTCGGCACCTACTACGGCATCGTCGGTAAGGTTCGACCTCAGGCAACACTCAATCCGACGACCCGACTGTCAGAGGCCAGCTTCAATGCATCAGCGAATCTGCTGGATCTGAGCAACGGTCTGTCGTTCGGTACCCAGGGCGTGATCCGGCAAGTCAGCGGACCTGCCGCTGAATACAGCCGAAGGGCTTTTGGCCAGGTATCGCTCGACAGCAGCGGTGATCTGCGTTTCCTGGCACAGACCGATGGCGCGGAGAAGACCCGCCTGTGGACGCCGGGTGACTTGAGCCTTGGCGCTGCACAGATTTATCCCGCCAGCGGCGTCCAGGCTGAAGTGCGTGTCGGTTATCAGGGCTCGATTACGGCGCCGGCGCACACGTTGCGCATCAGCGGACGGGGTGCGGCGCCCGTTGCATTGCCGTACTCGGTGTTCGGCAAATTAAGTCTGTATGGCGGATACGTCGAGCAGGGAGGGGTGATTCGCGCACCGCTGGGCCAGATTTCCCTGGGTGACGACCTGCTGACCCAGACCCGCGAGGTTCATCTGCTTCCCGGCAGCCTGACCTCGGTCAGCGCTGACGGCCTGGTCATGCCGTATGGCGGCACCACCGATGGCATCGACTACCTTTACAACGGCAAGTCCGTCGCCCTTGAGGGGATCACGGGCGAGAACACAGGCGTGGCAATCCGCTCGCAATTCATTGACGTACAGAGCGGCGCGATCATTGACCTTTCGGGCGGTGGCGATCTGCGCGGCGCCGGTTTCGTTTCCGGGCGTGGCGGCTCGACCGATGCGCGTTTCAACCCGCTGGTACGCAACGCCGCTGACGGTACGTTCAGCTTGCCGGGGCTGGCAAGCAACCCTGTCTACGCCATTGTTCCGGGCAATCAGAGTACCTACGCGCCCGTGCTCGCCGAAGCCGGTGCGGTGGACCCGCGTATCGGCCAGCAAATCACCCTTGGCAGCGGTGTGCCGGGGCTGCCGGCGGGCACTTACACACTGTTGCCTTCTACCTTTGCGCTGCTGCCTGGCGCGTTCCGGGTCGAGGTCAATGGTCAGGCCGCGCCAGGCGCGACGGCAGGCTCTTTGCAAATGCGCAATGGGTCGTGGACCAGCAACGCACAGATGTCGATTGCCAATACCGGGCTGCGCGACAGTCTGGCCAGTCAGGTCATTCTGACGTCGGCGGACGTGTTGCGCCGTTATTCGCAGTACAACGAAACCGGATTCACTGCATTTATCCAGAGCGACGCCGCGCGCCGTGGCGTGCCAAGGGCGTTGGCATCGATGGATGGCAAGACGCTGGATTTGCGTCTTGTCGCGGGTGGCAAGCAAGACATTGCGCTTCAGTTCGCGGGTAGCGCGTTATTCGCGGCAGCCGAAAATGGCAGGGTTGGCACAGCGGTGGTACGCAGTGGCAACGCCGGCGCAGATTTTGAAATACTGGGTGCAGGGCATGCACCCACCGAAGGTTTCAAAGGCGTCTCTCTCTATGCCGATACCCTGAACAACCTGAATGCAGGACGTCTGACCGTCGGTGCAATGCCGAATGTGCGGTACACCGTGGAAGGTAATCTCATCGGTTTCCTGGGTGATAACTCCAGCATCGTTCTGCGTGAAGGGGCCGTGTTGTCGGCGCCGGAAGTCCTGTTGCGCACAACATCGGGCGGCGGCGGGATAACGGTCGAGGCGGGGGCGGGCATCAATACGCTGGGACGCGGCAATGTCGCCTATGACTCCGCGGATGGCTATCTCTATAAACCGGGGGCCGCCAGCATGTTGTTGGTGTCCAACGGCTGGACCAACGTGCTGGCACCCGACCTCGGCAGCGGCGGCAACGTTCGTATCGGCACCTGTGCGTCGGGCGCATGCAGCAACCCGGCGCTGCTTTATTCCAATGGCAGCATTACCGCCGCCACCAACGATCAGTTCGAACTGGGTGAGACAGTACGTTTCGGTACCCGACACCTGGCGCTCGCCGTTGGCGCGGTGAATGTCGGTAATGCAGCGTCGCTGGCGGCGGCAGGCAACCGCGTACCCAATGGCCTGGTACTGAACCCGACTGTGCTTGACCGCCTGTTACGCGGCGACACCCAGTATGGTGCGCCAGCCCTTGAAACCCTGAGCCTGACCGCTCGCGATGCAATCAACTTCTTTGGCAGCGTGACCCTCGATACGCTGGATCCGCAGACCGGTCAGAGCAAGTTGCAGAATCTGTTACTCGTGACACCCGCGATTTACGGCTTGGGCGATGCCAATGATGTGGCGACCATCCGTACCAGCAATCTGATCTGGAACGGTGCCACTCAAAACCCGGGCACGGTGATCAAAGAGGGGGCCGGCACCGGAAAGGGCACGCTGGATATTCAGGCGCAACGCATCGAGCTGGGTTACGGGCCGATGCCACAACCCAATGGTCTGGATCAGAACAATCGTCTGGCGCTGGGTTTTGCCAACGTCAATCTTAGCGCCAGCGACCGTATCACCGCCAATCACAAAGGCAGCCTGGCGGTTTATCAGCAGCAGGGCGTTTACGACCCGGTCAAAGGCTACACCTACAGTGGCGGCAATCTGAATCTGCGCACACCGTTGCTGACCGGTGAAGCGGCATCGGTCAGTCTGCTCAAGGCCGGCAACAGCCTGACGCTCAGTGGCGCCGGGGCTGTCGGGGTGGCCAATGCCCTGGGGGCGGAGTTGAATCTTGAAGCCCGCAACGTCGTGCTCGACAGCCGTATCGCATTGGCCAGCGGCAAGCTGACGGTGAAGTCCGAGGGCGATCTGACCCTGGGCAGCGGAGCCGTGCTGGATATGGCCGGGCGCACCTTGCCGTTCAACGATGTCAGCAAGTACAGCTGGGGCGGCGATGTTTCGCTGTACAGCGCCAACGGCAATATCCGTCAGGCCGCGGGCTCGCGCATCGATCTGTCGGCGCAGAACAATCAGGCCGGCAACCTCAGCGTCGTCGCATTGGCGGACGCAGCCGGGATGGTCGACCTGCAAGGCGAGATTGTCGGCGGTAGCAGCGGTTACTACGACGCCGGGGGCACGTTGGTGCCGTACAAGGCCGGGGGCGTGGACATTCGTGCTCAACGCCTGGGCGGTGACGCCACTGAGCAGTTCGCGGCGCTCAATCAGCGGTTGAACGCAGGTCAGGTGTTCGGCAGTCGCAGCCTGCAACTCAAGCAGGGCAATCTGGTGATCGGCGACGGTCTCAAGGCTGGCGAAGTCAATGTGTCGGTGGACAATGGCAGCCTGACGGTGGCCGGTCTGATCGATGCCAGCGGTGAACGTGTCGGCAGCATTCGTCTGTCGGCGAAAAACGGTCTGACCCTCGCGGGCAACAGCGTGCTCGATGCCCATGGTCGCGTGCTGCGGGTGGACAGCTACGGCAAGATCATCGATGCGCCGAACCGTGCCACGGTCGAACTCGGTTCCGGCGATGGCGTGCTCACGCTGGGCAGCGGCGCACGCATCGACCTGCGTCACGGCACCGATGCCGTGCCCGGTTTCCTCGCAGGGCAACATGACGGAATGCTGCGCGGCATGCTGGAACTGAACGCGCCACGCCTGGGCAGCAATGACATCGCCATCGACGCCAGTGGTGCGCTGACCATTCAGGGCGCGCGTTCTATCGGGCTCAATGGTGTGCGCCGTTACACCGATGCCCGTGATGGTGTCGATCAGGCCGTCAGCGGGCGGCCTTATCAGGTCATCGATCAAGCCATGCTCGATCGCATTCACGGTGACAGCAACAACTTCATCAACGCCGCGCTGGGCAACAGTGATCTGCTGCAACGCAAACTGGCCGGGCTGAACAACGCCACCTACGCCGATGCATTCCATCTGCGGCCGGGCGTGGAAATCGCCAGCAAGACTGCCGACGGTGATCTGGTGGTGGAGGGCGATCTGGACCTTTCGGGCTATCGCTACGCCAGTCTCAATCCGCACACGCGGCTGAACCCTGCCGTTTACGGTTCAGGGGAGGCTGGCAGCCTGGTGATCCGTGCCGGCGGCAACCTCGATATTTACGGCAGCATCAACGACGGCTTCGCCCCGCCACCGGAAACCGTCGATGATGCCGGTTGGAAACTGATTGCCGGTGTACAGCCGTTTGGCGGCGATCTGATCGTTCCGGGCACCGGTGTTTCGCTGGCCGAGGGGACGAGGTTCCCGGTGGGTGCAACGCTGAACTATGACGTGGCGATTCAGAGTGCGACCTTCGCCAGCGGTACGTTGCTGCCAGGTCAGGTGACCTTGAAAGAATCCTATACCTTCAGCGCCGGTACGGTGCTGGCTGGCGCCATTCACGACCAGAACGGCAATCTGCTGTACGCCGCAGGAACATTGCTCAGCGACAGCGTGACCATGCCAGCCACTACGCGTCTGGGTGCAGGCATTCGCCTGAACAAGGCGACCGCACTGGACGCGATGACCTGGCCCAAGGGCGTGCCGCTTCCCGGGACTGTCGATGCAGACACCGGCAACACTGGCGGCGTTCTGTTGAGCGGTTCACTGGCCTTGTTGCGCGGGTCGCTGATTCCGTCAATGACGGACGTGAAGCTGGCCGACGGTACGTCACTGATCGAGTTGCGCCCGTTCAATGGTACGCAGCAGGGCAAGAACTGGGCAGTGGCGAGCATGTTGCCGTCGGGCAGTGCGTCGTGGTCGATGCGTGTGGTGGCCGGTGCCGATCTTGAGGCCGCCGATAACCGCATGGTCAAACCGGTGACCAGCGAAGGCAATTTGCGACTGGCGGATACGCACTATGGCGTGACGGTCACTCAAGGTGCCGCGAAACTGGTCTGGGCCGTCGGCAACCAGTATGGCTTCCCCGCCTATGAACCGATCCCCGAGGAGTACCTGATTCTGTGCGAGATCGGCCCTGGCGATTGCGCGCCGATGGCACGCTGGGTCTGGGCACCGGGCAGTGGCATGGGCGCCGATTACGAGCCCGTTCCGGATGACTACCTGATCCTCTGCGAACTGATGCCGGAATTGTGCCTGGAAAACAATCCGCAAAAATCCGCCAAGGCTCACACCCAGATGTTCAGTGTGCTGCGCACCGGTACGGGCGATCTCGACTTGATCGCGGCGGGCAATCTGAGCATGGACTCGCCTTTTGGTGTGTACACCGCAGGGACGCAGTCGGCCAATGTCGATCCGCTCTATAACCAGCCACGCGGGCACCTTTCCGATACCAACTCGGTTCTGGGCAGCACGGGGGCCGACTACGAAAAATGGGTCAACGGTGGTACTGACAGCCTCTATCAGGCCTGGTACCCACAGCTGGGCGGTAACCTCACGGTCAATGCCGGTGGATCGATTTCCGGCGACTCGGTAGGGCATAAAGAGCAAACCACTTCCGGCGGTTTCCGCGACCAGATCGCCAGCGTCGCCGTCGGTAACTGGCTGTGGCGCCAGGGGACGGGCAGCGCCGATGTTCCAACCGCCTGGTGGATCAACTTCGGCAGTTACATCACTCAGCCGATACCGAACTCAACCAGCACCGATCCGTACCTGGTGGGGTTTACCGGTTTTGGTACGCTGGGCGGCGGCAACATCAGTTTGCGCGCCGGGGCTGACGCGGGCCTGTTGAAGCCCATGGGCGATTCGCGCAATTACCTGCGCAGTCAAGGGCTGATCGTGGCAGTCGGCAGCACAGGCAGAATCGGCAGCGATGGTAGCGTGCAGATGACCGGTGGCGGTGACATGGATATCCGCATAGGCGGTCAGCTCAACCCGTCGCTGCAAGCCCGGGCGGGTGATACCGGCACGGCGCGACCATTCCACGATCTGCAAGGTGCGCTGATCAACCTGCGCGGCGCGGCACAATTGAGTGGCGGGGCTGTGGGCGGAATTGATCTGCAATACGGCGCGGCCTCGCAATTTAATGACCCGCGGGAGACGCGCGCTTTCGATCCGTTTACTTCCACGCTCAGCAAAGCTTCCGGTGGCCTGGTATTGATTCCCGGCGACTCGGGCATGAGCCTGAGCACCCGTGGCGATCTGGTGTTGGGCGGGGCCGGCGATCCGGGGCGAGTGAGCCTGCAGAACGCAACCCCTGTTTTCGACAGCAATGGGGACACCAGGAGAGGCGGGATCCTGAGTGGTTTTTCGTTGTGGACCGACCATACGGCGATCGACCTGTTCTCGGCAGGGGGCAATCTCACGCCCAGTACGCAGATCGCAGAGTTCGACGGTTCCAACAATCTGATCACTGGGCGAAACACTTCGCCTACGGACGGCCGGTTCGTCTATCCCTCCATCCTTCGGGCAGTGGCGGGGCAGGGGTCCATTTATGCCGGTCCGTCTGCCGCTTTTGACGGCGGACTTGGCAACAACCCGTTTAAAGCCTATTCGTTGCTGCTGGCGCCGGCGCAGTCAGGTCAGCTGGAATTGTTGGCGGGTGACTCGATCTACGCGGGTGGCTATGCGATCAATCAATCCGGTGCCAGTCCTTTGGCCATCGCTACACCATTCAATCCGGCGTTCAATCGCTTTGATGCCAATTCGCAAGGAACACTGGTGGCCAGCAATTACAGCCGCGACGGTGTTGTTCCGGACGGAAACACGCGTTACCCGTTGTTCGCATTCGGTCCCAACAGCTATTCGGGATTGAGCAATGTTCAGCAGCCTGCACGCTTCTATGCGTTGACCGGTGATCTGGTGGGTGTACGCACAGGTGAGACCTTGAATTTCGAAATATCCAAACGTACCTGGTATGAGGCCGCCGGGCCGGTCTGGATGATCGCCGGTCGTGACATCGTCGCGTCAGGGACCAATCTTGGACAGCCAACCTCCGTGCAGCCCGAAGAGATGGGTATCAACCGCGAAAACATCACGTCCACCGGCAACCTGTTCGTCCACAATGACCCACGAGACGTATCGCGGGTGTCGGCGGGTCGCGACATTCTCTACAGCAGCTTCGATATCGCCGGGCCCGGTGTCCTCGATATCAATGCAGGGCGTAACATCCTCATGGAAAACCGCGCCAGCATCACCAGCCTCGGCTCGCTGGTCGCAGGCGATAAACAACCGGGCGCCAGCGTGGTATTGCAGGCGGGGGCCGGGGCGCAAGGTCCGGATTATTCGCGGTTCATCACCCGTTACCTGAACCCGCAGAACCTCGCCGACCCGAATGCGTCACTCAACGGGCAGCCAGGCAAAGTGGTCAAGACTTACCTCGACGAGCTGCAGAGCTGGCTGACCCTCGGCTACGGTTTCAGCGGCAACGCAGAGCAGGCGCAAGCCTTCTTCGCCGCGTTGCCAAGTGCCGAGCAGGCGATCTTCGCCCGCCAGGTGTACTTCGCCGAATTGCGAGCCGGTGGCCTGGAGTACAACGACGCCGATGGCCCGCGCAAAGGCAGTTACCTACGAGGTCGCAACGCCATTGCTTCGCTGTTCCCGACTACCGATGTGGCCGGTAATCCGATCCGCTACGACGGCGACATCACTCTTTATGGCGGCGCCGGGGTCAAGACGCTGTTCGGCGGCGATATCCAGATGCTCACACCGGGCGGTGGTCAGGTGTTCGGCATTGAAGGCGCGGCGCCGCCGTCCACGGCGGGGATCATCACCCAGGGTTCGGGCAACATTCAGCTCTATTCCCAGGGCAGCATTCTGCTGGGGCAGAGCCGGATCATGACCACCTTTGGCGGTTCGATTCTCGGCTGGTCCGCCGAGGGCGACATCAACGCCGGTCGCGGCTCGAAAACCACCGTGGTCTACACCCCGCCGAAACGCGTGTACGACACCTGGGGCAACGTGACCCTTTCGCCATCGGTGCCGAGCACCGGCGCCGGTATCGCCACGCTCAACCCGATTGCCGAAGTGGCGCCGGGGGACATCGACCTGATCGCGCCGCTGGGCACCATCGATGCGGGCGAGGCGGGGATTCGCGTCTCGGGCAACGTCAACATTGCCGCGCTGACGGTGGTCAACGCCGCCAACATCTCGGTGCAGGGCAAGGCGACCGGTGTGCCGGTGGTTTCGGCGGTCAACACCGGGGCGATCACCTCTGCCAGTTCCGCTGCATCGTCGGCAACCCAGGCGGCGGAAGACGTCGCCCGTCAGCAACAGGCCGCGTCGCGCCAGAACCAGGCCTCGGTATTCACCGTGCAGGTACTCAGCTTCGGCAACGAACAATTGGCCCCGACCCGAGACGGCGCCAGCCGCGCGCCGACGCCGGGCTACAACCCCAACAGCCCGGTGCAGGTGCTGGGCGCCGGGGCGCTGGATGAACAGGCGAAACAACAGCTGACCGAAGAGGAGCGGGGACAGCTGACGTTGTAAAGGACTCTCGTGTAGTACGCTTCGGGCGGCCATTTGGCCGCCCTTTTTTTTATGTTGATGAGATCCGTGGGTATTGTCGTCGGGTGTGGACTAACGTCAGTATTTTGATGCGCCCGTTCACTCGATAGACCAGCAGATAGTTTGGATTGACTACCATTTCCCGAGTGCCTGGCGCTCGACCGGATCGGTAACCGTAGGGAATTGATGAAAGCCTTTGCGTTGCTGCACCAACCTTGTGCTGCAGAGCCACTGAAGCGTTTGAGTTGTATTGTTCAACGTAATCGATAATGTCAGCCAGATCGTCCAGAGCTTGATCGCTCCATTCAAGCGGCAGCGCGTCGATTCTTGCGTCTCTCTTCTAATAACTGGTCGAGCCGCACCATGGCTTCCTCATGGGGAATGCCCGGGCGAGGATCATCCAGTACAGCCTGCACCTTGGCACGAAACCAGCGATCGTAGCTCTCGGCCTCTTCTTCGGATTCGAAGTCAGAGTAATACGGGGAAAGTAATAAGCTCATAGTGATCTCCGTGATCAATTTCAGCAGTTTAAGGGGGAATGGTCCATTGTCGTCACTGGCAGACGATGCACCCCATAAGCCCTTGAAGAACCATGGGATAACGAAGCCCAGTATCTGCAAGCACCCCTTTGAAATCTGCCGGACGTTTCCCACCGTTGTCCGGCAATCTCGACCGCCGCTGTAGGCCTATTCCTACCTTCTGTTTTTCAGGTTTTCAGCCTACAAATCCGCGCACGCCTTCCTACAAACGCACTCAGAACGCATACGGAATACTCACCTTCGCCCACAACATTTCCCCCTCCGGCCGGTTCTCTACGTCGAACTCCTTGGCCCAGCGAATCTCGGCGCTGGCGTACTTGAGGAAGGTGAAGTGCAGCGCCGGGCCGATGGCGAACACCTTGCCGCGTACGCCGTCGTTCACGTCTTCGCCGGCGAACTGCACGGTGTGGCCGAACTGTTTGTCGTCGGTGGTCTGCTTGAGGTAGTAGCCGTTGATGCCGAGCATCAGGTCGTCGGTGATCTTGTAGCTGGCCGAGTAATCGAAGTGGAAGATCTGCCCGGACTTGTAGTCGGTGTCCTTGTTCTTCTCGTTGAAGCTGTAGGTGGTCTTCATCGACACCTCGGTGCGTTCGGTCGGCAGCCAGGTGAAGGAAAACAGCGGTCTGTAGGTGTAGAAATTGTTGCTGGTGTTGGCCAGGCGATCGACGCTGTATTCGCCGGTGGGCACGGTGATTTCCACGGCGGCGCCGAGGGTCAGGTCCTTGCCCATGTCCCACAGGATGATCGGTGCGATGGTGGTATCGCCCATGCCTTCGCGGGTGTCGCTCAGGCCGAACACCGAGACTTCCTGCTTGAGCCACGGCTGGGCGATGTAACCGGCCAGGCGCCCGCCGAAGATCCGCACCGGGCTCAGGTAGTCGAGACGCGGGATCACGGCAGTGGACTCGATCTCGACATTCGGCACCTTGCCGCCGAACGAGCTGATGTTGAGCTTCCGCGCCTTGTAGTGGTTGTAGTAGAGGTTGAAGGCGACCATGTTCTCCGGAAGGCTGTCGACCTCCATCGGCAGCATGAAGAAACCGTCGGTGCCGGGGCCGATGTTGTCGACGCCGGCTTCGGTGGCCAGCGCCGGCAGGGTCGCGGCGCAGCCGAGCAGGCTCAGCGCCAGTCGCACAGGGAATGTCGCGCGGTTCGGGGTCATGTCCGTCCTCATTATTATTGTGTTTGGGCGCAACGCCGGCACGCAGGGCGCCCGGCCACTATAGAAATAAGCCCTTGGCGCACGTCAGGGCAGGGTATTGGCGGACACGGAAGGGGACTTCTGCGGACAGCCCGTCAACCCTGTGCTAACTTCCTTCGACATAACCGGTTACAAAAATAACAATTCAGCGTGATCCGGAATGTCAGCCTCCATGAACGTAAAAGTCCAAGACCCCACCTTCGAACTGGCGCTGGTGTCGCCATTTCTCCTGCAAACCCTGGCCGAAGTCGCCGCCAACAAGGGCATCGAGCCGCAGAGTCTGTGCCGTGGCCTGGGTTTTGATTTCGAAGACCTGCAGGATCCGGCACAGCGGATTTCCTACCGCCAGGCCGTTGCCATGATCCAGCGTGCGCTTAAAGCTTTGCCCAATCAGGGGCTGGGCCTGTGGGTCGGCGCGCAGAACGTGCTCGGGACGCTGGGGCTGCTGGGGCATGTACTGTCGCTGTGCAAGACCTTGCGCGACGCGTTCGAAATCGGGGTTCGGCATCAGCACACTTCCGGCGGGATCGTGGTTTCCAGCGTCGATGTGGTGGGCGATCAGGTGTACGTCGACGTCGAATGCCGGTTGCCATTCGCCGAAGTGCAGGTGTTTGCGGTTGAAGAGTTTTTCGCCAGCCTGCTGGTCTATGGCCGGGCGCTGGTGGGCGAGACGTTCAAGCCGATTGCCGTGGAGTTCATGCACGCCGCGCCGGATTACGTCGATGAATACCGGCGGCTGCTGGGGCCGGAGGTGCGTTTCGGGTGTCTGCACAATCGCATGCTGATCGACGTGCAGTGGCTGGATGTGAACCTGCCCAACCACCATTCGCTGGCGCTGCGTCAGGCGGTCAAGTTGCTGGAGCTGGAGGCGGCGCAGGTTCATCAGAAGCTTGATCTGATCCAGGCTGTGGAGCGGGCGATTGCCCGGGATCTGAGCCGGGGCAGTCACATCGAAAAGATTGCTGGTGACTTGAACATGAGCAGTCGTACTTTGCGTCGGCGGTTGACTGAACATTCGCTAACGTTTGAGGCGTTGCTGGAGCAAGTGCGGCAGGCACGCACCATGAGTTTGCTGGCCAATCCTGAGATGCCGATCGAGCGGATTACCGAGGAAGTCGGCTACAGCGACGTGCGCAGTTTTCGGCGGGCGTTCAAGCGCTGGACGGGGAAGAGCCCGAGTGCGTGGCGCAGCGAGTGCGTCATCTGATCCCCCACAAACCCTCCGGCTACAGTTAAACTCCGCGCTCTTTCCAAGGAGTCGACATGAGTTACTACCAGCCGGGCATCCTCGCCACCCCAGTTCCGCCACAAGCACGTCACCTGTTTTTTGCCCTCGAGTCGGTTGAAGCGCTGCCGCAGGCGATCGACAACCTGCTGAATCTGGTGGACGGCAAGTCGGCGGTGGTCGGTTTCGGTGAATCCCTGGCCAAGGCCTTGAATGTGAACATCGACGGCCTGCGCAGCTTCCCGGCGCTGACTGGCGTTGGCGTGGAAAACCCGTCCACCCAGCACGCCATGTGGGTCTGGCTGCACGGTGTCGACCGTGGCGATCTGCTCAATCGCAGCACCGCACTTGAGGCCGCACTGGCCCCGGCGCTGCGTCTGGTGCAGATGCAGGAAGCCTTCCGCCACAAGGACGGCCATGACCTCACCGGTTATGAAGACGGCACCGAAAACCCGCATGACGAAGCCGCTGTCGCCGCCGCACTGCAAAGTGAAGGCGCCGAGGGTCTGGTCGGTGGCAGCTTTGCCGCGATCCAGCAATGGCAGCACGACCTCAAGGGTTTCCATGCGCTGTCCGCCGAGGACAAGGACAACATCATGGGCCGTCGCCTGAGCGACAACGAAGAGATCGACGACGCCCCGGTGTCCGCCCACGTCAAACGCACCGCCCAGGAAAGCTTTGCCCCGGAAGCCTTCGTAGTGCGTCGTTCGATGCCGTGGATCGAAGGTGACCGCGCCGGCCTGATGTTCCTGGCCTTTGGTTTTTCCCTCGATGCCTTCGAAGCACAACTGCGCCGCATGAGCGGTCTGGAAGACGGCATCACCGACGGTCTGTACCGCATCAGCCGGCCGATCACCGGCGGTTACTACTGGTGCCCGCCGCTGCAAAACGGCCACCTCGATCTGCGCGCACTGCGCATCGGCTGAGGCACAAGCATGAACGTGGTGCGTTGGGGCATGATCGGTTGCGGCAGTGTCGCTGAACGCAAGAGCGGGCCGGCCTTCTACAAGGCGCCCGGTTCGGCGTTGGTGGCCGTCATGGGGCGACGCCTCGAAGCAGTGACCGATTACGCCGCGCGCCACGGCATTACCCGGACTTACACCGACGTCGATGCCCTGATCAACGACCCCGAGGTGGACGCGGTGTACATCGCCACGCCACCCGACAGCCACCACGCCTACAGCCTGAAAGTCGCCGCCGCCGGCAAGCATTGCTGCGTGGAAAAACCCATGGCCCTCAACGCCGGGCAAAGCCGCGAGATGCAGCAGGTGTTCGCTGATGCGGGTCTGCACCTGTTCGTCTCCTATTACCGTCGTTCACTGCCGCGTTTCCAGCAGGTTCGGCAATGGCTGGAGCAGGGACGTATCGGTGAAGTGCGGCATCTGAGCTGGACGCTGACCAAGGCACCATCGCCCAAGGATCTGGACGGCAGCGCAAACTGGCGCACCGATCCGGCGGTGGCCGGTGGCGGGTACTTCGCGGATCTGGCCAGCCATGGCTTTGACCTGTTCCAGTACCTGCTCGGCGACATCGTCGAAGTCGCCGGCTTCACCGCACGCCAGGCCGGGTTGTATGCGGCGGAAGATGCGGTCAGCGCCAGTTGGCGATTCGCCTCGGGCGCGTTGGGCATGGGCTGCTGGAGTTTCGTTGCGGACCGGCGCGAGGATCGGGTCGAGATCATCGGCAGCCAAGGGCGGATCGGGTTTTCGGTGTTCGACGAGCATCCGGTCGAGCTGCACGCCGGTGAACACATCAGTCTGGAAATCCCCCATCACGATCACATCCAGTGGCACCACGTGCTGGGCATGAACGCGCAGATTCGCGGTGAGTCGCAGCACCCGGCAATCGCCGCCGAAGCCCTCAAGACCGATTGGGTCATGGATCAGATCCTCAAGCGCCACTGAAGGCGCATCTAAGGTTATGCCCAAACAATATTTCTCAAGCTTGTCATAACGTCTCTAAGATCACGTCATAACTCGTTATAACAAGTGATCCCGTGATGACCGATAACGTTCTCTCCTTAGGCAGCGTCCCGCTGCACACCCAACTGCGCGACGTGCTGCGCGCCCGGATTCTCGACGGCGAATACCCGCAAGACAGCCAGATGCCGTCCGAAAGCGAGCTCGGCACGCTGTTCAAGGTCAGCCGCATCACCGTGCGCCAGGCCCTGGGCGATCTGCAGAAAGAAGGGCTGATCTTCAAGATCCACGGCAAAGGCACCTTCGTCGCCAAACCCAAGACCTTTCAAAACGTCAGCACCCTGCAAGGCCTCGCCGAGTCCATGACCGGCCGCGGCTACGAGGTGATCAACCGCCTGCGCAGCTTCAAATTTATCGCCGCCGACAAACTGGTCGCCGAGCGTTTGCAGGTCGCTGAAGGCGAAATCGTCGCGCAGATCAAACGCGTACGCCTGATCAACCGTGAGCCGATCTCGCTGGAAATCACCTACCTGCCCAAAGCCGTCGGCGAGCGGCTGGAGAAGGCCGATCTGGTGACCCGCGACATCTTCCTGATCCTAGAAAACGACTGCGGCATCGCCCTCGGCCACGCGGATCTGGCCATCGATGCGGTACTGGCCGACAGCGACCTGACCCAGGCGCTGAACGTCGAGGCCGGCTCACCGATCATGCGCATCGAACGTCTGACCCACGACGCCAACGGCCAGCCGCTGGACTTCGAACACCTTTACTACCGTGGCGATGCGTTCCAGTACCGCCTGCGGATCGACCGGCAAAAAGGGGCCTGAACATGACCCGCAATACTCTCGAACAGGAATACGACATCGTCGTGATCGGCGGCGGCACCGCTGGCCCGATGGCCGCGATCAAGGCCAAGGAAAAGAACAAGGAACTGCGCGTGCTGCTGGTCGACAAGGCCAACGTCAAGCGCAGCGGGGCGATCAGCATGGGCATGGACGGCCTGAACAACGCGATCATTCCCGGCCACTCGACGCCCGAGCAGTACACCAAGGAAATCACCATCGCCAACGACGGCATCGTCAATCAGGCGGCGGTCTATGCCTACGCGACGCACAGCTTTGAAACCATCGAGCAGCTCGACCGCTGGGGCGTGAAGTTCGAGAAGGACGAAACCGGCGATTACGCGGTGAAAAAGGTCCACCACATGGGCGCCTACGTGCTGCCGATGCCGGAAGGGCACGACATCAAGAAAGTCCTCTATCGCCAGTTGAAGCGCGCGCGGGTGACCATCACCAACCGACTGGTCTGCACCCGTTTGCTGACCGACGAGGAGGGCGCCATCAACGGTGTGATGGGGTTCGACTGCCGCACCGCCGACTTCCATGTGATCAAGGCCAAGGCTGTCATCCTCGCTTGCGGCGCGGCCGGGCGCCTCGGTCTGCCGTCCTCGGGTTACCTGATGGGCACCTACGAAAACCCGACCAACGCCGGCGACGGTTACGCGATGGCGTATCACGCCGGTGCGGAGCTGGCGAACCTCGAGTGCTTCCAGATCAACCCGTTGATCAAGGATTACAACGGCCCGGCCTGCGCCTACGTCACCGGCCCGCTCGGTGGCTACACCGCCAACAACAAGGGCGAACGCTTCATCGAGTGCGACTACTGGAGCGGGCAGATGATGTGGGAATTCCACCAGGAACTGGACAGCGGCAACGGCCCGGTGTTCCTCAAGCTCGATCACCTGGCCGAGGAAACCATCCAAAACATCGAGGAAATCCTCCACAGCAACGAACGCCCGAGTCGCGGCCAGTTCCACGCCAATCGCGGCACCGATTACCGCACGCAGATGGTCGAGATGCACATTTCGGAAATCGGTTTTTGCAGCGGCCACTCGGCGTCCGGCGTTTGGGTCAACGAGCGGGCCGAAACCTCGGTGAAGGGTTTGTACTCGGCCGGTGACATGGCCGCCGTGCCGCACAACTACATGCTTGGCGCGTTCACCTACGGCTGGTTCGCGGGTAATAACGCTGCCGAGTTTGTTGCCGGACGCGAGTTCTCCGCGCTGGATGCCGAGCAGATCGAGAAGGAAAAGGCCCGGGTCTACGCACCGCTGGATCGCGAACACGGCCTGCCGCCGGCGCAGGTCGAGTACAAGCTGCGGCGCTTCGTCAACGACTACCTGCAACCGCCGAAAGTGACCAAGAAAATGGAAATCGGCCTGCAACGTTTCAGCGACATCGAACGCGATCTCGACGAGATGAAGGCCAACAACGCCCACGAACTGATGCGCGCCATGGAAACCAGCGTGATTCGCGACTGCGCCGAAATGGCTGCGCGCGCCTCGCTGTTCCGCGCTGAAAGCCGCTGGGGCCTGTACCACTACCGCGTCGATCACCCGCAACGGGACGACCGCGAATGGTTCTGCCACTGCCACCTGAAGAAGGGCGAGGACGGGCGCATGGCCAGTTTCAAGAAAGCCGTCGAGCCTTACATCATCCCGCTCGATGCCGAGGAAATGCAGGCCTACGACCGTCTGCGGGTCGGCGCTTTCGCCGCTTGATGCATCACTAGAGAGAGTCCGAACCATGGCCTACCAAGCCCAGGAAATCTTCTTCCGCTCCAATGCCCCCGTCACCGTGGACGAGGACAAATGCATCGCCGAAAAGGGCTGCACCGTGTGCGTCGACGTCTGCCCGATGGACCTGCTGGCGATCAACCCGGCCACGCAAAAGGCCTACATGGCCTTCGATGAATGCTGGTACTGCATGCCGTGCGAAAAGGACTGCCCGACCGGTGCCGTCAAAGTGGACATCCCTTATCTCCTGCGGTGACCCCCAATCCATTGTGGGAGGGGGCTTGCTCCCGAAGAGGCCGGCATTGCTGGCATCACTATTGACTGAAACACCGCTTTCGCGAGCAAGCCCGCTCCCACAGGGGATTTGTAGCGAGCCGATAGCCATCCGGAAAAACCGGACGCTGGATTCACCAAACACCCCTCGTTTCCCACCGCGCCCTGATCGCGGCGGAGACGAACATCCTATAAATGATTCGAGGGGATTCAACCATGTTGCGTGCAGCAATCGCCGGTCTGGTACTGGCTTCGTTCACCCTGTCGGCCTCGGCCGAAACCATCCGCATTGCCATCGGCACCCAGGACACCACCATCAACTGCGCCGCCGGCGGCCTGTTGATTCGCGAGCTGGGCCTGCTCGACAAATACCTGCCTCATGACGGCGCCTACAAGGACGCCAAGTACGACGTGCAGTGGAAGAACTTCACCAGCGGCGCACCGCTGACCAACGAGATGGTCGCCGGCAAACTCGACTTCGGCGCCATGGCCGATTTCCCCGGTGCGTTCAACGGCGTGGCATTTGAAACCGCCGGCAAGCACAGCCTGTTCATCAGCGTGCTGTCGGGCAGCATCAAGGGCAGCGGCAACGGCATCGTTGTGCCGAGCGCGTCCGGCGTGCAGTCGCTGAGTGAGCTCAAGGGCAAGACCATTTCCGTGCCGTTCGCCTCCACCGCCCACGGCATGTTGCTGCGCGCCGTGGCGGAGCAGGGTTGGGATCCGCTCAAGGACGTGAACATCATCGCCCAGCCGCCAGAGGTCGCAGGCTCGGCGTTGCAGGCCGGCAAGATCGACGCCCACGCCGACTTCGTGCCGTTCGCCGAACTGTTCCCGAGCCGTGGCTTCGCCCGCAAGATCTACGATGGCGCCCAGGCCAATGCGCCGACCTTCCACGGTGCGCTGGTCGATCAGGCTTACGCGAAAAAGTACCCGGAAATCGTCGTTGCTTACCTGCGCGCCAGCATCGAGGCCAATCAACTGCTGGCCGCCGAACCGGAGAAATACAGCGAACTGATCGCCAAGGTCACCGGCGTCGATGCCGAGGTCAATTACCTGTTCCACGGCCCGCTCGGTGTGCAGACCCGTGACCTGAGCTGGAAACCGGAGTATCGCCAGGCCGTGGGCACCGCGATCGACACGCTGAAGCTACTGAAGAAGGCGGATCGCGGGCTCGACCTGAATACCTTTATCGACGATCAGTACATCCGTGCGGCGTTCAAGGCTTCGAATCTGGATTACACGGCGCAACTGGCCAACTACGCGCAGACGCCGTTGAGGTCTGTCGATGCGGCGACCGGGAAAGCGATTTCGGACTTCAGTCATGTCGCGGAAATCTGGGTGCGCGGTGAGGACAAGGTTCGGCGGTATGCCTCGGCTGAAGAGGCGTTCACGGCGCTGGCCGGCCTGAAGTCGGAAGGCAAGAACATCCGGGCGGTGTATGCGCAGGCGAGTGACAGCGGGATCAAGTTGCTGGCGGAGCAGGCGTGGTTTGCCAGTGATGCGAAGGGGCGCCTTAGCGCGTTTTTGCTCAAGGGGCAGGCGCAGCAATACGCGTCGGCGCAGGGCGGGAAGGTGTTCGACTTCACCGATGCCACGACCCAGGCCGTTGCCAGTCGTTAACTCAAACGTAGATCGTTCCCACGCTCTGCGTGGGAATGCCGCCATGGACGCTCTGCGTCCACTGTGACGCGGAGCGTCACGGGATGCATTCCCACGCAGAGCGTGGGAACGATCAGAGGTGATATATGTTTTCACGCTGGATCCCCCGAGCCGCCTCACTGCTGCTCTGCCTGCTCTTCTGGCAACTAGCCGCCAGCCACCACTGGAACCTCGGCCTCGTCACCTTCGCCAACGTCCCAACCCCGCTGGCCGTGATCGAAGCCGCCCTCGGCCTCGGCGACTCAGGCAAGCTCATCCAGCACCTGACCGCCAGCCTCGGCCGGGTCTTCGCCGGCTACCTCGCCGCACTGGTGATCGGCATCGCCCTGGGCCTGGCCATCGGCCGTTCAAAGTGGGCCGAAGACTTGCTGCTGCCGCCACTGGAAGTGTTGCGCCCGATCCCTGCCGTGGCCTGGATTCCACTGGCGATCCTGATGTTCCCGTCGTCGGAACTGTCGATGGTCTTCATCACCTTCACCGGCGCGCTGTTCCCGATCCTGCTCAACACCGTGCACGGCGTCGAAGGCGTCGACCCGCGCCTGATCGCCTCGGCCAAAAGCCTCGGGGCCGGGCGTCGGGCGATCCTGCTGGAAGTGATCCTGCCGGGCGCCGCACCGAGCATCATCACCGGCCTCGCCATCGGCATGGGCACGTCGTGGTTCTGTCTGGTGACCGCCGAAATGATCTCCGGCCAGTTCGGTATCGGTTACTACACCTGGGAGTCCTACACCATTCAGAACTACGCCGACATCGTGGTCGGCATGTTGCTGATCGGCGTGTTGGGCATGGGCAGCAGCCTGCTGATCAAACGCCTGGGCGGGCTGTTCACGCCCTGGCACCGACCACGAGGAAAAGCCTGATGAGCGTGATGCAAACTCCGGAAGGGCGGATCGACATCCGACAGTTGTCCATCGTCCTTGGCGAAGGCCCGCAAGCCTTTGAAGCGGTGCAGGGCCTGGATTGCCAGATCGAGCCGGGCCAGTTCGTGTGCATTCTCGGCCCGTCCGGTTGCGGCAAATCAACCTTGCTCGGTGCGCTGGCCGGGCATCTGCAGCCCCATGGCGGGCAGTTGAAAGTCGATGGCGCCGAAGTGTCTGGCCCGTCACCGCAGCGCGGCATGGTGTTCCAGCATCACACGCTGTTCCCGTGGCGCACCGTGCGCGACAACGTTGCCTTCGGCCTGAAAATGCGCGGCATCGGCAAGGCCGAGCGCCATCGCGCCGCCGACGACATCCTCAAACTGGTCGGCCTCGAAGGCTTCGCCGAACGCTGGCCCGATCAACTTTCCGGCGGCATGCAGCAACGGGTGGAGATCGCCCGGGTGCTGGTCAATCGCCCCCGGCTGTTGCTGATGGACGAACCCTTCGGCGCACTGGATGCGCTGACCCGACTGAACATGCAGGAACTGCTGCTGGATATCTGGACGCGAATTCGCACCACCGTGGTGTTCGTCACCCATGACATCGATGAAGCGCTGTTCCTCGCCGATCGCTTGCTGGTGATGAGCGCACGGCCGGGGCGAATTATCGAAGACTTGCGCCTGGATTTCCCCCGGCCACGCACCACCGAACTGGTGACCAGCCACGAGTTCTCGCGCCTCAAGCGCCACTGCCTCGACCTGCTGCGTCACGACAACGACCGACCGCTGCCGCGCCTCAATCCGCTCGGTTTGCCTCCTGAAAACTCCTTGCCGCGATTTGCCCTATGACCTCATTTTTTGCTGTGACCGATAACGACGACATTCTCGCCCTGCAACCGCGCCTGACCGCCGATGACGCCGGTGTGCGGCGGATTGCCCTGATCGATCTGGCCGACCTCGAAGAGCCGGACGGTCTGCTCTGGCTGGTCGAGCGCCTGGCTGAAGACCCCGCCGAAGAAGTGCGTGCCGAAGCGGCGCGTCTGTTGGAAGCCTGGGAAGACGAGCCGGTGGTTGAAGCGCTGTGCCAGGCGCTGACGGATCCATCGCCGGCAGTGCAAGCCGCTGCGGCGCAGAGCCTGAGCCTGCTCAAGACCGAAGCCGCGGGCAGGGTGATTCTGCCGTGGACCAGCCATGCTGAAACCGGCGTGCGGATTGCCGCGTTCCGGGCCTTGCGCGAGTTGCGTTTCCCCGGTGCTGCGCCGGCCGCGATTCAAGCGTTGAGCGATGCAGATGCGAGTGTGCGCCGTGAAGCCGTTGGCGTGCTTGGCTGGCTCAAGCAACTCGATGCACTGCCAGCCTTGGCCCGATTGGCGAGTGATGATCCGGACACTGAAGTACGTCGCGCCGCCACCGGCGCCTTGGGCCTGGCAAGTGATGCCGAGGTGCTGCCCGCATTGCGTCAGGCCCTGCAGGACCAGGCCTGGCAAGTGCGCGAAGAAGCCGCGACCACCCTCGGCAAGGTCGGCCATACCGACGCCGGGCCGGCGCTGATCGAAGCCTTGGCCGACGACTACTGGCAAGTGCGCCTGCGCGCGACCCGCAGTCTCGGGCGCCTCAAGTACGTCGCTGCCCTCGACGCCTTGATCGACACCCTCGGCCATCGCATCAGCAACCTGCGCAAGGAAGCTGCGCTGGCCCTCGGCGAACTGAATGATCGCGGGGCCGTGGCTGCATTGCAGGCCGCGCAAGACGATGGCGACCCTGAAGTGCGCAAGGCCGTTAGGATTGCCTTGAGTCAGCTGCAATGAATCCGCTGTCGGTCGGCAATTCCCAAAGTGAGCACCGGTTGCGGCTGAGCTGGCCGGATGGCCGCGAGCAACTGCTTGACCATGCCGAACTGCGCCGCCAATGCCCGTGCTCGCAATGCCGGGCGTTTCGCCTGCGGGGCTCGCCGCCAATGGTTGACCCGCGTGTGCGGGTCATCGAATTGAACGCTCAGGGCTACGGCCTGCAACTGGTGTTCAGCGATGGTCACCAGCGGGGGATTTTCCCGTGGGCCTATCTGGCGCAGCTGGAGGGGATCACTGGCCCGCCGTCATCGCCGGCCGGCAGCCATGGAAAATATCCAGCCCCGGCTGATACAGCGACGTCCTGACCTCGAACAACCCGAGCACCGAATGGAACAGGTTGTCATGGCTCAGATCCGGCTGGCTGCTTTTACCTTGCAGGCAGCCACGGTCGATGCCGAGTTGCGCCAGGGTGTTGTTGCCGAACCACATCACCATCGGCACATGGGTCTGGGCTTCCGGCGCCAGCGCATAGGGCGCGGCGTGCAGGTAGAGGCCGTTCTCGCCCAGCGATTCGCCATGGTCGGAGACGTACAGCATCGACGTATCGAGGTGGTCCTGATTGCGTTTGAGCAACTCGATCACCTTGGCCAGGAAATGGTCGGTGTAGAGGATCGTGTTGTCGTAGACGTTGACCAGTTCGTCACGGCTGCAACTGCCCAGCTGGTTGGTGTGGCAGATCGGTTTGAAGCGCTCCATGTCTTTCGGATAGCGCTCGTAGTATTCCGGGCCGTGGCTGCCGTCGGCGTGCAGAACGATGATCGCGTTGCCCTTGAGGCTGTCGATGTAGCCTTGCAGGTCGGACAGCAACGCCTCGTCGAGGCAGTTGTTGCCGTCGCAGAACGGCCCCGGCTGGTTCTTCGCAATGTCGCGGTTCGGTACGCGCAGGCAGGTGCCCTTGCAGTCGCTGTTGTTGTCCAGCCACAGCACCTGCACGCCGGCCCGTTGCAGGATGTCCAGCAGGCCTTCGTAGGTTTTGCCTTTCTTGTCGCTGTAGTCCTCGCGCGGGAACATCGAGAACATGCACGGCACCGACACCGCCGTCGAAGTGCCGCAGGAATGCACCTTGGTGAAATTGAGGATGTCGAGTTTGCTCAGCTCGGGATTGGTCTCGCGCTCATAACCGTTGAGCGAGAAGTGGTCGGCCCGGGCGGTTTCGCCGACCACGAACACCATCAGCGATTTCTTCTCGCGAGCGGCTGCCTTGGCGCTCATCACTGCGTCTTCGCCGATGGCCTGCACCACGAAATGCTTTTTGATCCCCAGCCGCTGCTTGGTGTATTTGCTGATCGCGTAGATGTAGTTGGTCGGGTTGATGAAGTGGGTGAGCTTGTCTTCCTCGCGAAAGATCGGCGCGTAGGTCGAATAGAACGCGCCCACCGAAGCGCCGATCACCAGCACGCAAGCCGCGATCACCAGAACCTTGTTCAGCAAACCCCGAAAGAACGGCCGATAAACCACCGGCCAGCGCCAGATCAGCACGGCCGGCAACACGCCGAGCAACAGCACGTAAGCCAGCAGTTTGCCGCTGAACAGCGCCGTGGCTTCCCCGGGATTGGTTTCGAACACGTTCTGGATCATCACCGTGTCGATGGTGATTCCGTATTCGTTCATGAAATACGCCGCGCAGGCCGAGAGCAGGGCCACCAGCGTCAGCGCCGGTTTCAGCGTCCAGCGAAACGAAATCAGCGTCAGCAGCAGCGTGATCGCCGCCCAGAGAAACAGCCCGAAGGAGGCGAAAAACGCCAGTTTGTGCGCGCCTTGCAGGGTGATCAGCGTTCCCAGCGCCTTCCAGGTCGCCAGGTTGTACAGCGCCACCAGTGCCAGGGAAAACAGCAGCACCAGGCGGGTCGGAGTGATGGACGTTAAACGCAGTCCTTTGCCCAAAGCCATTTCGATACTTTCCTCTACGTCAGTCGAAAACCCATGCGGTTACGCGCGTAACTGTAGAAGAGCATTGGTAAAAATTCCGTAAACATCCGGTAACAAAATCACGGTAAGTGCAAAAAATGTGGGCGCCAGCAGGCCGGCTCCCACGGGAGCTTTGCGGCGGGTCAGAAGGACTTGCTGACGCTGGCGACGACCGTCGCCGTGCACACGTCCTTGAAGCCCCAACTGCTCAGGCACTGGCTCTGCGAGAGGTCGGTGTCGATGTAGCTCAGGCCCAGCACCATGCCGGCCAGGTTGTGGGTCAGTTTGACTTCCCACTCCCGGTAGGACTCTTCGCTGTGACCGGACGCCGAATACATATGCGGGTCCTTGAAGTCCATGTTGCCGTAGCGCAGCTTCAGCCCGGAATCCAACGGCAATTCGGTTTCATAGCCGATGTAGCTGTAGAGCGAACTCTGTTTGCTGTCGATACCCGGCGCGTCACTGGAGTAGTAGGCCGCGAGTTTCACGCCGTAAGCGCTGAGAATCGAGTACACCTCGCTCTGGTTGAACTGGCTCTCCTTGGGATACGCGTATTTGATGTAGCCCAGATCCAGGCTCACAGCCTCGGTGGCCTGCCACAACCAGCCGGCGTAGTAATCGACTTCCTGACGGGTTTTCAGGCCGCCACCGAAATCGACGTTCGAGCTCCACGCGCCGAGGTACAGGCCGCTGCTGTGGGCCAGGGTCAGGCCGGCCTGTACGGCCGGGTCGTTCTGGGTCTGGGAGATGCCACGGGTGCGGTAATCGCTGGCCAGGGTCAGGTCGACCAGCACTGCGAAATCATCGTTCAGGGGAATCGCGTGGCTGCTCAAAGGCAGCAGGCTCAAGGAAGTGAGGGCGAGCAGGGGCAAGGCTTTCATGTGAAGTCCCGTTGTTGTGGTTGTTATGGGGCGCGCGGAAGCCTGTGGGAGCTAGCCTGCTAGCGATTGCGGTAAGTCAGGCGACATATGAGTTGAATGTCAGACCGCAATCGCCAGCAGGCTGGCTCCCACAAGGAAGCTGTGTTGCTAGAGGGTAGGGGCGTAGACCTGACGGCCGGCGAACCAGGTTTGCAGGACCTGGGTGTCATGCAGGGCCTTGTCGTCGACGCTGAACACGTCGCGATCGAGCACGATGAAATCGGCCTGTTTGCCGGGGCTCAGCGAGCCGATCTGTTGTTCCAGGCCGATGGTCCGCGCGGCGTTGGCGGTGTAGGCGTAGAACATGGTTTCGCGGTCCAGGCGTTCGTCGGCGTTGAGCACGCCCAGCGGCCCGGTGCGGGTGATGGCCTGGGCCATGGCGTTCCACGGGTTCGGCGAGGACACCGGCCAGTCGCTCGCGCCGGCAATCGTCGCGCCCTGCTCGAGCAGCGAATGCGCCGGGTATTGATAGCGAAAGGCGAGGGCGCTGACGTAAGGCTTGATCATGTCGGTGGTGTAGTCGTCGGCGCTGGCCCACAGCAGTTGCATCGAGGCAATCACGTTCAGCGGTTTGAAGCGGGCGAACTCCTTCGGGTTGACCATCTGCAGGTGCGTGATCGAGTGCGTTACGCCGCTCTGCCGGTCCTTGCGCGCCTGGGCGATACCGTTGAGAGATTCGCGCACCGCACGGTCGCCGATGGCGTGGATGTGCACCAGCCAGCCGCGCTGGTCGATGGCGCTGACCAGTTCGCCGAAATGCTGTGGATCGATCAGCAACTCGCCCTGTTTGTGCGAGTTGCTGTAGGGATCGATCATCGCCGCGCTCTGGGCCGGGTATTCGATTACGCCGTCGGCGAAGATCTTGATCCCCGGCAGCGTCAGGTTGGGGATGCCCTGAAATTGCCGGCGCACTTTGTCGAGGGTGTCGAGATCGGTCGGGACGCTTTTCGGGTTGGCCACCAGCAGCGCGGCAACGTGGGCGGTCATGCCGCCGCTTTCCGACAGGGCTTTATAGGCCGGCAGCACGCCGACGGTTTTCTCGGTGGGCTTGAGGGCGAACACCGGCTCGCCCGGTGCGGCGTTGGCGGCGGGGTCCATCCACGCTGTGATGCCGAGGCTGTTGTTGAAGCGCACCGCCGATTGCGCAGCCTTGAGCATGTCGGCCGGGCTCGGCACCGGCATTTTCGAGGCGACCCGATCCCAGCCGGCGTCGACCACAAAGCCGTTCGGCTCACCGTTGGGCAGTTTGCCGATGGTGTCTTTTTCCGCGTCCGGCAGGGTTTTCAGCAGCGCGGCGTCGATGCCCGCACGCTTGAGCATCACATTGTTGGCCCAAGCGGTGTGGTGGTCGCTGCCGGTGAACACCACCGGCACGTCGGCCCATTCGCCGTTATTGAAGATTTTGCCCAGCGCTTCAGCCTTGGCCCAATACGCCGAACTCATGCCGGCCACGCTCAACACATCGCCATGCCGGGCCTTGCCGTCGTCACGCCAGCCGCGCAGGCGTTTTTCCAGTTCATCCAGACTGACCACATCGTCTTCCATGTTGGCCGAGACCATTTCCAGTCCGCCGAAAATCGCATGGGAATGGCTGTCGATCAGGCCGGGCATCAGCGCCTGGCCTTTCAGGTCGATGACCTGGGTGCCGGGTTCGATCAAGGCCTTGATCTGCGCATCCGTGCCGACTTTCAGCACCTTGCCGTTCTCCACGGCCAGCGCCTGAACCTTCGGTTGCGTGCGGTCTGCGGTGAAAATCTTGCCATTGAGCAGCACCAGATCGGTGGCGGCCATGGCTTCCATCGAGGCAAAACTCATAGCGGCGATCAGCAGATTTTTTGTGAAATGCGGGATGAATCTTTTCATTGAACATTTCCTTGTTATTGCGTCTGATGGCCAGATTAGTGGCTGCCAACACCCGACAGAACGCCTCCCTCACGAAAAACGTTTTTGCCTGAATGGAAAAAGCATGGACAAGCTCGGTGCACTGAAAATGTTCGTGGTCACCGCGCAGCTCGGCAGTTTCAGCCGCGCCGCCGAGCAACTGGGCAAGACCCCGTCGGCCCTGACCAAAGCGGTCAATCATCTGGAATCCGAACTCGGCGCGCGGCTGTTCGAGCGCAGCACGCGGCGGATTCTGCTGACTGAAATCGGTCGTCTGTACCTGGAAACCGCACGGCAAGTGCTGCAACGGCTGGACGAGGCCAGCGAAGAAATCGAGCAGTTGCAGCACGGTCTGCGCGGCAGCCTGAAAATCACCGCACCGCTGGCTTACGGGCGGGCATTTCTCGATCAGGTGTGTGACGGCTTTTTGCAGCAATACCCGCAGATCAGCCTGCAAGTGGATTTGTGCGACGAGTTCGTCAATCTGCTGGAAAGCGGTTACGACCTGGCGTTGCGCGAGGGGCACGATGATTTGCCGGGGCTGATTGCGCGGGTGGTCGGCAGCAATCGCCTGGCGCTGTGCGGCAGCCCCGAATACCTGGCGCGCAAGGGGGTGCCGGTCACACCGCAAACCCTCGATCAACATGAATGGCTGCTGTACCGGCATCCGTTGCTTAGCCGCGAATTCTGGTGGGCCGAACGCGACGGCCAGCGCCTGAGCCTGGCGCAACCGGCGGCGCCGCTGTTGCGCAGCGACAATTACGATTTGCTGCTGGCCAGCGCTCTGGCCGGACGCGGCTTGCTGCACACGCCGCTTTGGAGCGCCGCGCCATACATCGCGGATGGGCGACTGGTGCGGGTCATGGCTGATTACGAGATCGACCCGGACAGCTTCGGGCCACATATTCTGGCGGTGTACCCGAGTCATCGACGGGCGACGGCCAAGGTTGTGGCGTTTATCGACTACATCGCGGAGTTTCTGGCGGAGCGCGGTTTGAGCTGACTCCGTGCTTCTGATCGTTCCCACGTCGAGGCGTCGAACCGTCCGCGTGGGAATGCAGCCCGTGACGCTCCGCGTCACTGGACGCGGAGCGTCCCTAGAGGCATTCCCACGCAGGAGCGTGGGAACGATCATCCGTGAGGGGTTCTGGCGGAGCGGGATTCGAGCTGACTGGCGGTGCTTGTCAGGAAAATTCCACAGGAGTACAAATGTACTCCATGACGACTCTGACTCCCCGCCGTACCGCCATCCTGACCTTTATCCGCGAACGCATCGCCGAACACGGTCAGCCCCCAAGCCTCGCTGAAATCAGCGAGGCTTTTGGTTTTGCCTCCCGCAGCGTGGCGCGCAAGCATGTGCTGGCGCTCACCGAAGCCGGGTTCATCGAGGTCAATCCGCATCAGGCCCGGGGCATTCGCCTGCTCGGGCAGCCGGCGCGGCCGGAACTGCTCGAAGTCCCGGTGCTCGGGCGGGTGGCTGCCGGTGCGCCCATCGGCGCCGATGCCGACCTGCACAATCGGCTGATGCTCGATCCGGCGCTGTTCTCCCGCACGCCCGACTACATGTTGCGAGTGCAGGGCGATTCGATGATCGAGGACGGGATTCTCGACGGCGATCTGGTCGGCGTGCGGCGCAACCCCGAAGCGCTCAACGGCCAGATCGTGGTGGCGCGACTCGACGGCGAGGTCACCATCAAACGCTTCGAGCGGATCGGCGATGAGGTTCGCCTGTTGCCGCGCAACCCGGCGTATCAGCCGATTGTGGTGCGGGCCGATCAGGACCTGGCCATCGAAGGGGTGTTCTGCGGTCTGGTGAGGCAAGGCTGATGGGTGCCGTCGTTGCGCTGGATACGCTGTTCAATGGCGGCCAGGTCTGGAAGGGCCGGCCTGCGCCACCCGCCGCCAGCCCGCAACCCACCGGGCACGCGGCGCTGGACGCAGCGTTGCCCAGTGGCGGCTGGCCGGAAGCGGCGCTGAGCGAAATCCTCCTGGCCGGGCCCGGTGTTGGCGAATTGCAACTGGTGTGGCCGACGTTGGCGCGGCTGTCGGCGGCGGGCGAGCGCATCGTGCTGGTGGCGCCGCCGTTCGTGCCATACCCGCAGGCGTGGGCCAATGCCGGGGTCGATCTGCGCCAGTTGTCGGTGATCCAGGCCAGCGAGCGCGATGCGTTGTGGGCAGCGGAACAATGCCTGCGTTCGGGCAGTTGCGGCGCGGTGCTGTGCTGGCCGCACAAGGCCGATGACCGCGCCTTGCGCCGTTTGCAGGTGGCGGCGGAAACCGGCCAGACCCTGGCGTTCGCGTGGCGACCTTTGAGCGAAGCGGTCAACCCGTCGCCGGCCGCGCTGCGGATTGCCATCGATGCCCGCCCGGCGCAATTGCGCGTGCTCAAGTGCCGGGGTGGTCTGGCGCGCAGCGCACCGATTGCCTTCACCGTGGGGCATTGAGGTCACCATGCGCTGGGTTTGCATTCTGTTCCCGCAATTGGCCCTCGACGCTGTGCTGCGTCAGCGCCCCGACCCCGAGCAACCGTTGGCGCTGCTCAGCGGCCCGGCCCAGCGCCGGGTGCTGCAAGCGGTCAACCCGGCGGCGCGGGCACTGGGCTTGCGTCCGGGGCAGTCGATGACGGCCGCGCAGGCCATGAGCAAAGGGTTTGCCACCGTCGATTACGACGCGGCCGAGGTCGAGCACTGGCAGCAGTTTCTCGCCGCCTGGGCCTATCGTTTCAGCGCACAGGTCAGCGTGCATTACCCGCGCACCGTGGTGTTCGAGATCGAATCGAGCCTCGGGCTGTTCGGTTCCTGGGCGCAGTTCGAGGCGCGGTTGCGTACCGAGTTGACCGAGCTGGGCTTTCGTCACCGCATCGTCGCCGCGCCCAATCCGGTGGCGGCGCGGGTGTTGGCCAACGCCTATGACGGATTGGTGGTGCCCGACGGTGAAGCCCTGCGCCATCACCTCGGGCAATTGCCGGTCGACCGCATCGGGCTTGAGCCGAGCGTGGCCACGGCGCTGTCGCGCATGGGCCTGCGCAACCTTCATCAGGTGCAGAACCTGCCGCGTCAGGCCCTGGCCCGGCGTTTCGAGGCACCGATGCTCAAGCATCTGGACACGCTGTTCGGCGCACGGCCGCTGGCGCTGGCGTTCTACCTGCCGCCGGACCGTTTCGACGTGCGCATCGAACTCAATTTCGACGTGCAGTCCCATCAGGCGCTGCTGTTCCCCTTGCGCCGCCTGACGTCCGATCTGGCGGCGTTTTTGTGCGGGCGTGACAGCGGCGTGCAGCGCTTCGATCTGCACCTGGAACATGCGGGGCTGCCGGACACATTGATCAAAGTCGGCCTGCTCAGCGCCGAGCGCGATCCGGCGATGCTCTTTGAACTGGCCCGTGGCCGACTGGAGCAGGTGCAGGTCGAAGCCCCGGTGCGCGGTTTTCGTCTGCGCGCCGAGGATCTGCCGAGTTTCGTGCCGCAGTTTCAGGAACTGTTCGACGACCGCCCGCAGCAGACCTTGCCCTGGGAACAACTGCGCGAACGCCTGCGCGCACGGCTGGGGGATGAAGCGGTACAGGGCCTGCGTTTTCAGGCCGATCATCGCCCGGAGTGCGCGTGGCAGAACGCCGATGACAAACAACGTTGCCCCGCATTGCCGGGCGTGCAGCGTCCGGGCTGGTTGCTGGGCGAGCCGCAGTCCGTGCCGGAAGGTTCGGCGCGCATCCTCATGGGGCCGGAACGCATCGAGTCCGGCTGGTGGGACGGTGACGACGTGCGCCGCGACTATTACCTGATCCAGAACCGCGCCGGCCAGCAAGGCTGGGCGTACCGGGCAGTGGGTGAGGGCGGTCCGTTGTGGCTGCAGGGCTGGTTCGCGTGAACCAGGGTTATGCCGAACTGCACTGCCTGTCGAATTTCAGTTTTCAGCGCGGTGCCTCCAGTGCGCTTGAGCTGTTCCAGCGCGCGAAAAAACACGGCTATCAGGCGTTGGCGATCACCGATGAATGCACCCTGGCCGGGATCGTCCGTGCCTGGCAGGCGGCCAAGTCCGTTGAGTTGCCGCTGATCATCGGCAGCGAAATCCGCATCGAGCACGGCCCGAAACTGGTTTTGCTGGTGGAGAACATCGAGGGATATCAGGCGTTGTGCGGCTTGATCACCCAGGCTCGACGGCGCACGCAGAAAGGCCAGTATCAAATACTGCGCGAGGATTTCAGCGAGCCGTTGCCGGGATTGCTGGTGCTGTGGGTGCCGGATGCGGTCGATGAGGTGGAAGAGGGCCGCTGGCTGAAACAGACCTTCGGCGAAAGACTGTGGCTGGCGGTGCAGTTGCATCGCGGGCAGAACGATCAGCAACGGCTGGTTGCACTGCTGAGTCTGGCGGACGAGCTGCAAGTTCCAGCCGTGGCCAGCGGTGATGTGCACATGCACGCCCGTGGTCGGCGGGCCTTGCAGGACACCATGACTGCGATCCGCCATCACGTTCCGGTGGCCGAAGCCGGGTTGCGCCTGCACCCCAACGGCGAGCGGCATTTGCGCAGCCTCGATGTGTTGAGCGAGTTGTATCCGCAAACCTTGCTGGACGAATCGGTGAAACTGGCTCGCCGCTGCACCTTCGATCTGAGCGAGTTGCGCTATCAATACCCCAAAGAGCTGGTGCCCGAGGAACACAGCGCCAGTTCCTGGCTACGCCACCTGACCGAAGAGGGCATCGCCTGGCGCTGGCCGCAAGGCGCACAACCCAAGGTGCTCAAGCAGATCGACGATGAGCTGGAGCTGATCGCCGAACTCGGCTACGAAAGCTACTTCCTCACCGTGCACGACGTGGTGCGCTTCGCCCGGGAGCAGAAGATCCTCTGTCAGGGCCGGGGTTCGGCAGCCAACTCGGCGGTGTGTTTCGCCTTGGGCATCACCGAGATCGACCCGGACCGCACGACGCTGCTGTTCGAGCGTTTCATGTCGAGGGAGCGCAACGAGCCGCCGGACATCGACGTGGATTTCGAGCACGAACGCCGCGAAGAAGTCCTGCAATACGTGTTTCGTCGTTATGGTCGCCGTCGTGCGGCGCTGACGGCGGTGGTCAGCACCTACCACGCTTCCGGCGCGATCCGCGATGTGGCCAAGGCGCTGGGGCTGCCGCCGGATCAGATCAATGCGCTGGCCGACTGCTGCGGCCACTGGAGCGATCAAACGCCGCCCGTGGAGCGCCTGCGTGAAGGCGGTTTCGACCCCGAAAGCCCGCTGCTGCACCGGGTACTGAGCCTGACCGGGCAACTGATCGGCTTCCCCCGGCACCTGTCGCAGCACCCTGGTGGTTTCGTGATTTCCGAGCAACCGCTGGACACGCTGGTGCCGGTGGAAAACGCCGCCATGGCCGACCGCACGATTATCCAGTGGGACAAGGACGATCTCGATGCGGTCGGCCTGCTCAAGGTGGATATCCTCGCCCTCGGCATGCTCAGCGCAATCCGCCGCTGTTTCGACCTGCTGCGCCGTCATCGCCATCAGGACCTGAGCCTTGCGTCCATCCCGTCTGAGGATCGCCCGACCTACGACATGATCAGCCGCGCCGACACCATCGGCGTGTTCCAGATCGAGTCCCGGGCGCAGATGTCGATGCTGCCGCGCCTGCGCCCGCAAACCTTCTACGACCTGGTGATCGAGGTGGCCATCGTCCGGCCGGGGCCGATCCAGGGCGGGATGGTTCATCCGTACCTGCGCCGCCGGAACAAGGAAGAAGAGGAAACCTATCCGTCACCGGAGCTGGAAGTGGTGCTCAAGCGCACCCTCGGCGTGCCGCTGTTTCAGGAACAGGTGATGCAGATCGCCATCGTCGCCGCCGACTACAGCCCTGGCGAGGCCGACCAGTTGCGCCGTTCCATGGCCGCGTGGAAACGCCACGGCGGGCTGGAGCCGCACAAGGAACGGCTGGCCGCCGGCATGAAGAAAAACGGCTACAGCCCGGAATTCGCCGCGCAGATCTTCGAACAGATCAAGGGCTTCGGCAGCTACGGTTTCCCTGAATCCCACGCCGCCAGTTTTGCCTTGCTGACCTATGCCAGTTGCTGGCTCAAGTGCCACGAACCGGCGGCGTTCGCCTGTGCGCTGATCAACAGCTGGCCGATGGGTTTCTACAGCCCGGATCAGATTCTTCAGGATGCGCGCCGGCATCATTTGCAGATCCGTCCGGTGGACGTGCGCGCCAGTGACTGGGATTGCAGCCTGGAGCCGATTGCCGGCGAGCAGCCGGCCATCCGCATGGGCCTGCGGATGATCAAGGGCTTTCGCGAGGAGGATGCGCGGAGCATTGAAAGCGCTCGGGCGAGGGGCGCGTTTGCCGATGTCGCCGATCTGGGCGAACGCGCCGGGCTCGACAGTCGCGCCCAGGCGCTGCTGGCGGATGCCGGCGCGCTTCGCGGCCTGGCCGGGCACCGCCATCGGGCACGCTGGGAAGTGGCCGGGGTGCAGAAACAGCTCGGGTTGTTTGCCGGGTTGCCGAGTCAGGAAGAGCCGGATGTGCTGCTGCCGACACCGAGTGTCAGCGAAGACCTGTTCACCGATTACGCCACCCTCGGCACCACGCTGGGGCCGCACCCGCTGACGCTGTTGCGTGACGAGTTGCGGGCGCGGCGCTGTCGCAGTTCCCGGGAGTTGCTGGAGGTCGAGCATGGCCGGCCGGTCAGCGTGGCGGGGCTGGTGACCGGGCGTCAGCGGCCGGGCACTGCCAGTGGCGTGACCTTCGTGACCCTGGAAGACGAATTCGGCAACGTCAACGTGGTGGTCTGGCGCGATCTGGCCGAGCGTCAGCGTCAGGTGCTGGTCGGCTCGCAACTGCTCAAGGTCGATGGCCGCTGGGAGCGGGAAGGCGAGGTGCGGCATCTGATCGCCGGACGCTTGAGTGACCTCAGCCCGCTGCTCAACGGAATTCGGGTGCAAAGCCGCGATTTCCACTGACACCCACAAGAATGTGATCGTTCCCACGTCGAGGCGTCGAACCGTCCGCGTGGGAATGCATACCGTGACGCTCTGCGTCACAGTGGACGCGGAGCGTCCATGGCGGCATTCCCACGCAGAGCGTGGGAACGATCGGTAGCTGACGGCAACTGGCTGATTTGCAAGCCAATTTGCTGACGTCAAAAAAACCTGTCCTCACTGATGGCACTTTGGCATAATGCCGCCCCTTTCCCGATCCCCCACGAGATCAACGTGCGGGGACACATCGAATTTTAGAAGGAATGCACAGTGAGAATGATCTCCCGGATGTTGGTCTCGGGCGTTGCAATTGCCGTCCTCGGCACCCTGGCCGGCTCGCTTTCCGGTTGCGCCACCGAAAGCTCCCGCGCACTGCCAGTGGCCAAGGTCGAAAGCGCCTCCCAGGCCTGGTCCGGTGTGCGTATCCCGATGGCCGTGGGCAAGTTCGACAACCGTTCGAGCTACATGCGCGGGATCTTCTCCGACGGCGTCGACCGTCTCGGCGGCCAGGCCAAGACCATCCTGATCACTCACCTGCAGCAGACCAACCGTTTCTCGGTGCTCGATCGCGACAACATGGGCGAAATCCAGCAGGAAGCGGCGATCAAGGGCCAGGCCCAGCGTCTGAAAGGCGCCGACTACGTGGTCACCGGTGACGTCACCGAGTTCGGCCGCAAAGAGACCGGCGATCATCAACTGTTCGGCATTCTCGGCCGCGGCAAGACCCAGGTCGCCTACGCCAAGGTCAACCTGAACATCGTCAACATCAGCACCTCCGAAGTGGTGTATTCGACCCAGGGCGCCGGCGAGTACGCCTTGTCCAACCGCGAAATCATCGGCTTCGGCGGCACCGCTGCCTACGACTCCACCCTCAACGGCAAAGTCCTCGATCTGGCCATGCGCGAGGCGATCAATCGTCTGGTTGACGGCATGAACGCCGGTGCCTGGAAACCGGGCAACTGATAGACGCCCATCGCAAGGAGCAACACACCATGAATCTGTCCCTGTCCCGGTCGCTGATGGCCTTGACACTGACTGCCAGCGCCTTGCTGGCCGGCTGCAGCAGCCCGCAAACCCTGTACCAGTGGGAAGGCTACCAGCCACAAGTCTACGAATACTTCAAAAGCGAAACGCCGAAAGAAGCCCAGGCCGAAGCGCTGGAAGCCGATCTGCAAAAGATCCGTGCCAGCGGCAAGCCGGTACCGCCGGGTTACCACGCTCATCTCGGTCTGCTGTACCTGAGCATGGGCAAGGACGATCAGATGGTGCAGCAGCTGCGCACCGAGAAGACCCTGTTCCCCGAGTCCGGCACGTACATGGATTTTCTGCTTAAAAACGCCAAGACCGGAGACGCCCAATGATCTCGCGTGCCTTGAAGCTGCTGGCCGCAGGCCTGGCGCTGACCGTTCTCGGCGGCTGTGTCGCACCGAAGACCGTGGACTACTCGGCGTACAAGCAAGCGCGGCCGAAATCCATTCTGGTGCTGCCACCGCTGAACACCTCGCCGGACGTCAAGGCGTCCTACAGCCTGCTGTCGCAAGTGACGTTCCCGTTGGCCGAAGCCGGTTACTACGTGCTGCCGATCACCCTGGTCGACGAGACATTCCGCCAGAACGGCCTGACCACGCCGGATGACATCCATGCGGCGCCGGCCAACAAGCTGCAGGAAATCTTCGGTGCCGACGCGGCGCTGTACATCACCGTCAGCGAGTACGGCACGCGCTACATGGTGATCAGCAGCGAAACTGCCGTCACCGCGAGCGCCAAACTGGTCGACCTGAAAACCGGCGTCACCCTGTGGACCGGAGCGGCACGGGCGTCGAGCGAGGAGGGCAACAACAGCAACGCCGGCGGCCTGATCGGCATGCTGATCACTGCGGCGGTGAAGCAGATCATTAACAGCTCCACCGATGCCGGCTACCCGATTGCCGGCGTGGCCAGCAATCGACTGCTGTCGGCCGGGCACCCGGCGGGCCTGCTGTACGGGCCACGGTCGCCGAAGTACGGCTCTGATTAAGCAAACGATGTAAATCCCTGTGGGAGCGGGCTTGCTCGCGAAAGCGGTGGTTCAGTCAGCATCCATGTTGAATGACAGACCGCCTTCGCGAGCAAGCCCGCTCCCACAGGGGCAATGTGTTCATCCGATGATTTATTTGGCTGCCGGCCAGAACCGCTCGCCACCCCCCGGCGCTTCCGTCCACGCTTGCAACGAGCGGGTCGGCAGATCGAAGTAATCCCGGGTCCGCGCGTAACCATGACCGCCCATGCGCCCGATCGCATCCAGCCCCAATTGATCGATGTACAGGGTTTTCGGGTCGATCAACTCGTCGCGCACATGCGCCATCAACACCTCGCCAAAAATGATCTCCCGCGATTGGCCGATGTTCAGCGCCATCATCCGCCGACACTCCAGTGCCACCGGTGCTTCGCCGATTCGCGGGCATTTGACCGAGGTTCCGGGAATCGCTGTCAGGCCCGCTGCGGTCAACTCATCGAAGCCCGGCGCGAATGGCACGGCGCAGACGTTCATGGCTTCCACCAATGCATCGCTGACGATGTTGACGGTGAATTCCTGGTTCATCTGGATATTGCGCGTGGTGTCCTTGGGGCTCTGGTCGCCGTAGTTCTCGACGCCGAGCGCGAGAATGGGCGGGTCCGCCGACAGCGCATTGAAGAAGCTGAACGGCGCGGCGTTGACCCGGCCCTCGGCATCGATGGTGGTGACCAGAGCAATCGGACGTGGCACCACGCTGCCGATCAGAATCTTGTACTTTTCCCGTGGGCTCAGTTGGCTGAAGTCGAAGCTGTGCATGGCAGTGTTCTCTAAAGAAGTGGATCGATGGCGCTCAACGGCGCTTCGGCGCTGTAGTCGTCGGCGAACGGAATGGCCGGCTGGAACAGGGTTTTCCAGTCCGGTCGGCCAAAGGCCCGGTCGCTGTGGCTGCGCATCAGTTTTTCGTATTGGCGTTGGGCCTGGCGTTGCAGAGTGGGGTAGTCGACGCCGTTGACCTGACCGTCGTGCATCACGCAGCGACCGTCGATGAAACTGGCGATGCAGTCGTCGCCGCGCCCGGCCAGCAGCAGGTTTTTCAGTGGATCGAACAGCGGCCCCAGGTGCAGGCCGCGCAGGCTGAACACGGTGATATCAGCCTTGGCGCCGGGGGCCAGGCGACCGAGGTCGTCACGGCCCAACGCCTTGGCGCCGCCGAGGGTCGCGGCGTTATACAGATCGAGGCTGCTGGTCAGCGCCGAGCCGCCCTCCATCAACCGGGCGATGTTCAAACCGTGGCGCATGTTGGCCAGCAAGTCCGCCGGCCAGGTGTCGGTGCCGAGGGCGAAGTTGATGCCTTTGGCGCGATAGCGGCCAAACGAATTCAGCGCCTCGCCGTCTCGGGCGAACACCAGCGGGCAGTGCACCAGACTCGCGCCGCCGTCGATGACCCGCTGCAGATCGTCATCGCCCGAGGTGTAGATGCCGTGGGGCAAAAGGCTGCGCGGGTTGAGCAAATCAAGCTGCTGCAACCAGCCCAGCGGCGAGGTGCCGCGCAACTGTTCGACCATCGCCACTTCACCCAGCGCCTGACAGCAATGCAGGCGCATCGGCGCGTTCAGTTCGCGACTCAATGCGGACGTGCGCTGAAGCAGCGCCGGGGTGCAGGTCTGGATGCGATCCGGCAGCAGCGCACCGCGAATCAGCCCGGCATGCGCACCATCGAAATCCTTGAAAAACCGTTCGGCCGCATCCAGTCCCGCCAGGCCCCGAGCCTCATCCCAGTGATGGGCGAGAGTGCCGTCGGCGCGCCAGTAACTCATGCCGCTCATGTAGCAGGGGCCGAGATAGGTGCGCAGGCCCAGTTCGCCCGCCACATCGGCGACCGCCGCGAACTCGTCGTAGGTCTCCGCCCATTCGCGGTAGTACATCGAGGTGATCGGCATCGCCGTGGTGATGCCGTTGCGGATCAACTGGGTGAAGGCGTAGCGGTATTTGAAGACCTCTTCTTCGGGGCTGAACGACTCACTCGGGCCGGCCGCCAGATACTCCGCCGACCACATCCGGCCCATGGCGCGTTCGTCGCCGTTGTCCAGAGTCAGTACAGTGGAATCGAGATCGCCGAGGGCATCCAGGTCGATGAAGCCGGGGCCGATCAGCGCATTGCCGTAGTCGATCCACTGGTCCACCGGCCCTGGGTAACCGCGCCCGACAAACTCGATGCGCGAGCCGGCAAACACCACTTCACCGTCACGCCACAGCACATGCTGCGTGCCGTCGAAGCCGACCACGCAACTGGCCTTCAGGCCGATGCGTTTCACAGACGGCTGCCCAGCAGGCGACCGCCGCTGGCGATCAGTTCGCCGCCGCGATAGACCTGACGTACTGGCCGTGCGACCACCGCTTCACCGAGCGTTTCGACCGGCATCAACAGAAAGTCTGCCGGCCGGCCGATTCCAAAACCATACTCTTCAACACCCAATGCGCGGGCACCGTTCACAGTCGCCGCGTCGAACGCCGCCGCCAGTTCATCGTCCTTGCCCAAATCAAAACGGAATGCCAGCAACATCGCCCGTTCCAGCATGTCGCCATTGCCCATCGGCGACCATGCATCACGAATGCCGTCGGAGCCGAGGCACACGTTGACGCCGGTTTCACGCAGCGCCAGAAACGGTGGAACCGCGCAATCGGCCGGCGCCGAACTCATCAGCGAAATCCCCAGCGCCGCGAGGCGTTCGGCGACCGGTTTGACCTGGCTCCACGGCAACATGCCGAGGCAATAGGCGTGGCTGATCATCACCCGGTTCTGCAGGTTGAAACGCTCGGTGTAATCGGCGATCCGTGCGATCTGCCAGAGGCCCAGTTCACCCTTGTCATGCAGGTGAATGTCGACGCCACGCTGGAATTCACTGGCCAGCTTGAATACGAAATCCAGTTGCGCGATCGGGTCGTTGTCGATGCCGCACGGGTCGAGCCCGCCGACGTTTTCCACGCCCAGGGCCATGGCTTCGCGCATCAGTTCGGCGGTGCCGGGGCGGCTGATCAGGCCGGTTTGCGGGAACACCACCAGTTGCAGGTCGATCAGGTCGTTGTAGGTTTCGCGCAGTTGTTGCATGGCCTCGACATGGCGCAGGCCGAATTCCGGGTCGATGTCGACGTGGCAACGCATGGTCAGCGAACCCCGGGCGATGCAGTTTTCCAGCAGGGCGCCGGCGCGTTCGGCGATCGGCGCTTTCACTTCGCGCAATACGCGGCGCTCGTTGCTGATGTAGTCCTTGAGCGTCGGGCCGGCGCTGTTCGGGCGCCAGGGTTGGCCGTACAGGGTTTTGTCGAGGTGGACGTGGCTTTCCACCAGCGGGGCGGTCAGGAGCTGGTTCTGGCCGTCGATGTCGGTGGCGGCCAGCGGGGTGTTCGAGGCCGGGCGGCGTTGGGTGAACTTGCCGTTTTCGATCAGCAGGTCTTCGGCGGGGGCGCCGTAGGGGCGGATGTTTCTGAGCCAGCGGGGGTGGGACATGGGAACCTCGGTGTTCTTTGAAATTTTTTTCCCTCACCCTAGCCCTCTCCCGGAGGGAGAGGGGACCGAATGGGGGATATTGAAGAGCTACGCCGACGTGAACGATCTACTTCGAATCCATAATCGACTCGATCTCTGAATCCATAATCGACCAGGTCTCTGAATCCATAATCGACCAGGTCTCTCAGGTCGGCGGACGGCCCAAGACACCTCGGTCAGTCCCCTCTTCCTCCGGGAGAGGGCTAGGGTGAGGGGGCTCTCCAGGTCGGTCTGGGTTGTCGGCGTTCAGATAAAACCAGCGATCCACGATCAGCCTTTGAGCTTCGACCAAATCCGATCCTGCAGCTCCCGCGCCTTGTTGCTGCATTCCTTCTCCGGCCGCAGTCGCGAGGCGTATTCCTCGGGCATGTTGATCGCGTCCATGACCTTCCATTTCGCATCCAGCAACTGATCGCTCTGAATCCCGTTGGCATAGGCAATCGCGTTGGACACGGCCGCCGCGTTTTCCGGTTTCATCATCCAGTCGATAAAAATCTTCGCGTTGCCCGGATGCGGCGCGCTTTTCGGTACGGCGAAGTTGTCCTGGAACATCGCCAGGCCTTCTTTCGGATACACGTACTTGATGGTGCTCTTCTGCAACGTGGCGCGGGCCGTCGAGCCGTTCCAGTTCTGCATCATGATCACTTCGCCCGAGGCCATGCGGTCGACGGTGTTGTCGGAGCTGTACATCTTCAAAAACGGTTTCTGCTTTTGCAGCAGTTCGAGGATGCGCTTGGCGTCCTGCGGGTTTTCCGTGCATTCGTCGACGTTCAGGTAATGGCTGGCGGCGTTGATCACGCTGCTGGAAGTGTCGAGGGCGGCGAGCTGGCCTTGCAGTTCCTTGCGCGGTTCGAAGAATTCTTTCCACGAGTCGTCGAGCTTGCCGCCCGGCACCCGGGCGCTGTCATAAGAGAACCCGGTGGTGCCCCACAGGTACGGTGCCGAAAACTTGCGGCCGGGGTCGAAGCTCGGGTCGCGGAACGGGCCTTTGACGTACTGGAAGTTGTTCAGGGTCGGGGCGTCGATTTCCAGCAGCAGGTCCTGCTTGATCAGCGTCTGCATGATCGACTGCGACGGCACGATCACGTCATACGCGGCGCCGCCGGCCTGCAACTTGGCGAGCAGGGTTTCGTTGCTGTCGTAGCCGTCCATGGTGACCTTGATCCCGGTCTCCTTTTCAAACTTGGCCAGCAGGTCCACCGGGTAGTAATCGGTCCAGTTGTAGAAGAACAATTGCTTGGGCTCGGCGGCGTGGGCGCTGAACGCGGTGAAACAACTCAGGGCCAGACCGGAAATAGCCAAACGCATGCTTTTGGTTTTCATGAACAGAGCGCTCCAGGTTTATTGTTGTTTGCCGCGTTGGCCGAGCCAGAAGGCCAGCACCACCAGCACGATGGAAATCACCAGCATCAGGGTCGAAATCGCGTTGATCTCAGGCGTTACGCCGGCCTTGATCGCCGAGAAGATGTACACCGGCAACGTGGTCGAACCGGGCCCGGCGACGAAGAAGGTCATGATGAAATCGTCGAGGCTGACCACGAACGCCAGCACCGAACCGGACAACACCGCCGGCCACAACAGCGGCAAGGTCACGCGGCGGAACACCTGCCACGGGTTGGCGTACAGATCGTTGGCGGCTTCCAGCAGGCTCTTGTCCAGATCGTTCAGGCGTGCGCGGATCGGCAGGTAGGCGAACGGAATGCAGAAGCCGATGTGCGCGACGATCACTGTCATCAGCCCGAGCTTGATTCCCAGCGCCATGAACAGCAGCAGGGTAGCCACGGCGGTGACGATTTCCGGCAGGATCAGCGGCAGGTTGATCCCGCCTTCGACCATTTTCTGTCCGTAGAACGGCCGGTAAGTCGCCAGCGCCGCCAGCAGTGCAATCGTCGTGGCGCACACGGTGGCGATGGTCGCGACGATGATCGAGTTCAGCGCCGCCGTCTGGATCGACGGGTTGGCCAGGATCCGTCCGTACCAGGCGAACGAAAACTCGGTCCATACCGTCGCCGAGCGGTTGGCGTTGAAGCTGTAGGCGATCAACACCAGGATCGGCACGTACAGGTAGGCGAGGATCAGCAGGCTGATTTCCCGGGTCGCCGGGAGTTTTTTCAGGTGCAGAGAGATCATGCTTTCGCTCCCCGGTTCAGGGTTTTCGCCGCGCTGCGGCTGTAGAGGGCGTAGAGCACCAGTGACAACAGCAGAATCCCCAGCAGCAGGAACGACAGCGAACTGCCCAGCGGCCAGTTGCGGGCGGTGCCGAATTGCTGCTGGATCAGGTTGCCGATCATCAGGGTCTTGCCGCCGCCGAGGATCGCCGGGGTGATGAAGGCGCCGAGGCTCGGCACGAACACCAGCAACGCGCCGGCAATCACCCCGGGCATCGACAGCGGCAGGATGATCCGGCGCAGCGCATGCCAGCGGTTGGCGCCCAGGTCATAGGCGGCTTCCACCAGACGCCAGTCGAGTTTTTCCAGGGTCGAGTAGATCGGCAGAATCATGAACGGCAGGAAGCTGTAGACCAGACCGACGCTGACCGCGAAGTCGTTGTAGAGCAGGGTGATGCCGCCGGCACTCGGGAACAGCGCGTTGAGGCTTTGAGCGACCCAGCCCTGTTCGCGCAGGATGATCAGCCACGCGTAGTTGCGGATCAGCAGGTTGGTCCAGAACGGAATGGTGATGAGCAACACCATCAGGTTGCGCCGACGCGGGGTCAGGCTCGACATCCACAGCGCCACCGGAAATCCGAACAGAAAGCACAGCACCGTGGTGCCGCCGGCCTGGAACACCGAACGCAACAGCGCCTGGGCGTAGACCCAGTTCAGTTCCAGTTCACCGTCGAAACCTTCCTGGAAAAACAGCTGCACGTAACTCTGCAGTTGCCATTGGGCCTGCCAGTCGACGCCGCCGTAGGTGTTGCGCGGCAGCAGGCTGATGTAGCCCATGATGCCCAGCGGAATGGCGATCAGGGCGAGCAGGGTCAACACCACCGGGCTGAGCAACAGCGCGCGGTTGAGGGAGGGGGAAGTGCTGCTGACGCTCATCTCAGGCCTCCATCAACAGGCAGGCCTGGGGCGGCAGATGCACCGCCACGCGCTCGCCGACGGCACGACCACGGTTCAGGCCTTCGTTGTTTTCCCGCAGCATGACTTTGATGTCGTTGTTCAAGCGGCACTGGTACAGCGTCGCGGTGCCGACATACAGCACCGCCTCGATTACCCCGCGCAGATGATGTGGCTGATCCGCTGTGACCAGTTGCGAGCGCTCGGGCCGAAATGCCAGTTGCACGCTGCTGCCATTGACGCCTTGCGGCGGGCAGGGGATTTCCACTGGCATGCCGTTCGGCACGAAGATGTTTTCGTTGTGCTCGCCGCGCTTGAGCTGGCCGGGGAGAAAATTGATGTCGCCGATGAACTGGGCGACGAAGCGGTGCTGAGGACGTTCATAGATGTCGGTCGGGGTGCCGATCTGCAGGATCTTGCCGGCGGACATCACCGCGATTCGGTCGGACAGGGTCAGGGCTTCTTCCTGATCGTGGGTGACGAAGATGAAGGTGATGCCGGCTTCTTGCTGCACGCGTTTGAGTTCGACCTGCATTTCCTTGCGCAGCTTCAGGTCCAGTGCCGACAGCGGCTCGTCGAGCAACAGCACTTTCGGCTTCGGCGCCAGGGCCCGGGCCAGAGCCACGCGTTGTTGCTGGCCGCCGGATAATTCCGCCGGTTTGCGCCCGGCCAGGTGCTCCATCTGCACCAGCGCGAGCATTTCATCGACCCGTCCCGGAATTGTCTTGCGATCAAGACCCTGCATCTCGAGGCCGAAGGCGATATTCTGCGCGACACTCATGTGCGGAAACAGCGCGTAACTCTGGAACACCGTGTTGACCCGACGCTTGAACGGCGGCAGGTGATTGACCGTTTCGCCCGCCAGACGGATCTCGCCGTCGCTGACGTGTTCGAAACCGGCGATGGTGCGCAGCAGGGTGGTCTTGCCGCAGCCCGAGGGGCCGAGGAGGGTGAAAAACTCGTTGTCGGCGATGTTCACCGATACGTTGTCGAGGGCAGGCGCCAGGCCAGGATCATCAGAATACCGCTTGGATACGTTACGCACTTCAATGGCTATTGGCTGACCCATAATGGTGCAATCCTCTAATTATTGTATGCAATATCTGAATGCAATTTAGAAATACCCGGATTAATCTGCTTGCGCAACCCCCCATTTCCCTGACTGAGTCGTTCGTCGGGCAGCGTTGCCAGCATTGAAGGAGTTTTTGAATGACCGAGAAGAAAACGGAAACCACGGTCGACCGCGTCTACCAAGGGGTTTACGAGGCAATCAGCAAGCGTTCGCTGCGTCCGGGGATGAAGCTGGGCGAGGCGTCGCTGGCGGAATTGTTCAATGTCAGCCGCACGTCGGTTCGTGCCGCGCTCAAGCAATTGGAGGCCGACGGACTGGTCACCACCGAGCCCAATAAAGGTGCGTCGGTGTCGTTGCCCAGCGATGAAGAGATCCGATCGCTGTTCGAAACCCGGCGCCTGATCGAGATCGGCATCGTCACCGAACTGTGCCGACGCAAGGACTCTGCGGTGATGCAGGACCTGCGCGATCACCTGCTGCTGGAAGACGAAGCCCACGAAGCCGGCGATCACGAGCGGCTGATTCATTTGCTCGGCGAGTTCCACATCAAACTGGCCCGCAGCCTCAACAATCCGGTGTTGCTCGACTGGTTCCAGAAGCTGATCTCCCGCGCCTCGCTGTACGCCGCCGCGCTGGATGACGACAGCCACGAAGCCTGCCGCGACGACGAACACCTGCGGCTGATCGAGTACATCGAAGCCGGCAACCAAAGCGCGGCGATCGAGCTGACCTGCATGCACCTGGACGGCATCCAGAAGGCGATCCTCGACGTCGCTGCGAAAATGAAGACCGGCTACCATCCGCTCAAACACCTGATCGGAGTGTGAGCGTCGAGCCAGGGTGAAATCGGCTATACCTCTAATGAAACCATCGCTGCCCGACACGCTCGAAACAGACGGGCGTGGCGTTTGAACGCGCGGCGATAGGACCGGAACCACTACAAGGCGTTGAAGCAGCTGATGCAGTTTTTATCCGATAGCCATGGGTGTGACGGCTGGCAAGGCGAGATGGCCGGGCGCATTCGTGCGTTTGACTGGAGCAGGACTGATCTGGGCCCGCTCGAGACCTGGCCGGCCAGCCTGTGCAGCACGGTCCAGCTGATGCTGGCTTCGCCGCTGCCGATGGTCATGCTCTGGGGCCATGCCGGTTACATGATCTACAACGACGCCTATTCGCGATTCGCCGGCGGCCGGCATCCGTACCTGCTCGGATCACCGGTGGAGCTGGGCTGGCCGGAGGTTGCCGATTTCAACCGGCATGTGGTCGACACCTGTCTGGCGGGCGGCACTCTGGAATACCGCAACAAGGTGCTGGTGCTGCTGCGCGATGGCGTACCCGAGGACGTCTGGCTCGATTTGTATTACAGCCCGGTGGCCAACGATGCCGGGATCCCTTCGGGCGTGATGGCGATGGTGGTTGAAACCACCGAACTGGTGCAGTCCGAACGGTTGCGCCAGGCTGCCGAAGACGCCTACCGCGCCGACAACGAGCGGGTGCGCCTGGCACTGAATGCAGGGGCATTGCTCGGCTCGTTTGTCTGGGACGTCAGAAACAACGTGCTGTCCGCCGACGAGCGATTTGCCCGCACATTCTCCTTCCCGCCGGACCAGGACCTGACCAACCTGCCGCAGCACATCGCCGAGGCGCACATTCATCCCGACGACCGCAGCTGGGTGCAGGAATGCGTCGAGAACTCGGTGCGCACCGGCGAGCCATACAACGCCGAATACCGGGTGATCCGCGCTGATGGCAGCTTCCTCTGGGTGCTGGCCAGCGGTTGCTGCGAGTTCGACGAGCAGGGTCAGCCGTTCCGTTTTCCCGGCGTGCTGATCGACATTCACGAGCGCAAGATCGCCGAGGAGTCCCTGCTCAAGTTCACCCGTAACCTCGAACAGCGTGTGGCGAATGAGGTCGAGGCGCGGCTCAGTGCCGAAGAGCAACTACGCCAGTCGCAGAAACTCGAAGCCATCGGCGGGCTTACCGGTGGCGTGGCCCATGACTTCAACAACCTGCTGCAAGTGATCGCCGGCAACCTGCATCTGCTGGCGCGGCATGAACCGGACAATGCCAACGTCCAGCGTCGGGTCAGCGCCTCGCTGGCGGCGGTGGAGCGGGGCGCCAAGCTGTCCTCGCAACTGCTCGCGTTTGCCCGTCGCCAGCCGCTGTCGCCGGCGGTGTGTAATCCCCGGCAGATCTTCGAAGGCGTCGGTGAGTTGCTGCAACGGGCGCTGGGCGAAACCATTCAGATCGACGTGCAACTGCCGGACGAACCGTGGCACATCAACGTCGACCGCAATCAACTGGAAAACGCCATTCTCAATCTGGCAATCAACGCCCGGGACGCCATGAAGGGCGAGGGCACGATTGTGCTTGGCGCCTCCAACCTTTCACTGGACCGGGCGTTCTGTTCGGGCAAAGGCATCGTGCCGGGGGATTTCGTCCGGGTTTCGGTCAGTGACAGCGGCGTCGGCATAGCCCCGCACATGCTGGAGCAGGTGTTCGAACCGTTCTTCACCACCAAGGCTGACGGTCAGGGCACCGGCCTCGGTTTGAGCATGGTGTTCGGCTTCGTCAAGCAAAGCGGCGGGCATGTGGAGATCGACAGTCGGATCGGCGAAGGCACGCGGGTGCAGTTGTACTTTCCACGCAGCCTGCGCCCCGTGCTCGATGACTCGCCGAGCGTCAATCACCAGCAGGCGGGCGGTCACGAGACGATCCTGGTGGTCGAGGACAACGAAGCGGTACGCACCTCGGCAGTTGAACTGCTGCGCGAAGAAGGCTACCGCGTGTTGATCGCCGGCAACGGCGACGCGGCCATGCAAATGTTGATGGAAGGCGCCCGGGTCGACCTGATCTTCACCGACGTGGTCATGCCCGGTCTTATCAAGAGCTCCGATCTGGCGGCGTGGGCCAAGGTGCAAATGCCGCCGGTGGCCGTGCTGTTCACCTCGGGCCACACCCGCGACATCATCTCGCGCAACCACCAGCTAAGCCCCGACACCCATTTGCTCGGCAAGCCCTACGGCCCCGAAGCACTGCTGCAGATGATCCGTTCCGTGCTCAGCACCTGAGCTCCAATCCCCTGACCAAGGCTGGCCGATGACTTCCAGACGCAATTCCAGTTCTGCCGCCGGCATGGTTCGCGTGCGCGGTGCCCGTGAACACAACCTGAAGAACGTTGACGTCGATATCCCCCGTGATGCGCTGGTGGTGTTCACCGGGGTGTCGGGGTCGGGCAAGTCGTCGCTGGCGTTTTCAACGTTGTATGCCGAAGCCCAGCGGCGCTATTTCGAATCGGTGGCGCCCTATGCGCGGCGACTGATCGATCAGGTCGGCGTGCCGGACGTTGATTCGATCGAAGGCCTGCCGCCGGCCGTGGCCTTGCAGCAACAGCGCGGCACCCCGAGCACGCGCTCATCGGTGGGCAGCGTGACCACGCTGTCGAGCCTGATCCGCATGCTGTACTCGCGCGCCGGCAGCTATCCGCCGGGTCAGCCAATGCTGTATGCCGAGGATTTTTCACCGAACACGCCGCAAGGCGCGTGCCCGCAATGCCATGGACTGGGCCGGGTTTACGAGGTCACCGAGGCGCTGATGGTGCCCGATCCGAATCTGACCATCCGCCAACGCGCCGTGGCCTCCTGGCCGCTGGCCTGGCAGGGGCAGAACCTGCGCGACATCCTGGTGACCATGGGCATCGACGTCGATATTCCATGGCGCAAGTTGCCGAAAAAGCAGCGCGACTGGATCCTCTTCACCGAGGAAACACCGACGGTTCCGGTGTACGCCGGCCTGACGCCGGAAGAAACCCGCGTCGCCCTCCAGCGCAAGATGGAGCCGAGTTATCAGGGAACATTCACCGGCGCCCGGCGCTACATACTGCACACCTTCACCCATTCGCAAAGCGCGCTGATGAAGAAGCGCGTGTCGCAATTCATGCTCGGCAGCCTGTGTCCGTTGTGCGATGGCAAGCGCCTCAAGCGCGAGGCGTTGTCGGTGACGTTTGCCGGGCATGACATCGGCGAGCTGTCGCGGATGCCGCTGCTGCAAGTCGCCGAAGTCTTGAAACCGGTGGCGGACCCGAGCTGGCTGGAACACGCCGATGAAGCCGGCGAAACCCTGTCCCACAGCCAGACCCGCGAAGCCCGCCAGCAGCGCGTGGCCCATGGCGCCAGCGGCCACGCCAACGCGCCGGACGTGCGCCATACGCCGAACCTGTCGCTGGAAAAACGCCTGGCCGCGCAGCGCATTGCCGAGGACTTGCTGGACCGGGTCAGCACCCTGACCGATCTCGGGCTCGGATATCTGGCGCTGGAGCGCAGCACGCCGACCCTGTCGTCCGGCGAGTTGCAGCGACTGCGGCTGGCCACCCAACTGGGCTCGCAATTGTTCGGTGTGATCTACGTGCTCGACGAACCTTCCGCCGGCCTGCACCCGGCCGACGGCGAGGCCCTGTTCGAAGCGTTGCAGCGTCTGAAGGCCGACGGCAACAGCGTGTTTGTGGTCGAGCACGATCTGGACACCATGCGCCGCGCTGACTGGTTGATCGACGTCGGCCCGGCGGCGGGCGAAAAGGGCGGGCAGATTCTCTACAGCGGCCCGCCGCCGGGGCTGGCGGCGATCGAACACTCGCAGACCCGCGCCTACCTGTTCGCCGAACAGCAACGGTCGACCCGTGCCGCGCGCAAGCCTTCTGGGTGGCTGAAGCTAGATGGCGTCACCCGCAACAACCTCAATAACCTCAGCGCCGAATTTCCGTTGGGTTGCTTTACCTCGGTCACCGGCGTCTCTGGTTCCGGCAAATCGAGCCTGGTCAGCCAGGCGCTGCTGGAACTGGTCGGCGCACAACTCGGGCGCAGCGTCAGCGACGCCGAGCCTGAAGAACTCAATCTGGAAGACGATACCCCGACCGCCAGCACCGGCCAGGTCAGCGCCGGGCTGGAGTCGATCAAGCGTCTGGTGCAGGTCGATCAGAAACCCATCGGCCGCACCCCGCGTTCGAATCTGGCGACCTACACCGGGCTGTTCGACAACGTGCGCAAGTTGTTCGCCGCGACCGACGAGGCGAAAGCGGCGGGTTACGACGCCGGGCAGTTTTCCTTCAACGTCGCAAAGGGGCGCTGCCCGACCTGCGAAGGCGAGGGGTTTGTCAGTGTCGAGTTGCTGTTCATGCCCAGCGTTTACGCGCCGTGCCCGACCTGTCACGGTGCGCGTTATAACCCCGAGACTCTGGCTATCCTCTGGCAGGGGCTGAGCATCGCGCGGGTGCTGCAATTGACGGTGGACGAGGCGGTGACGGTGTTTGCCGAGCAACCGGCGATCCGCCGTTCGCTGGAGGTTTTGCGTGACATCGGCCTCGGTTACCTGCGCCTGGGGCAGCCGGCGACCGAGTTGTCCGGCGGCGAGGCCCAGCGGATCAAACTGGCCACCGAGCTGCAGCGCAACCAGCGCGGCGCGACGTTGTATGTGCTGGATGAACCGACCACCGGTTTGCACCCGCGAGATGTCGACCGCTTGCTGGAACAACTGGATACGCTGGTGACGGCGGGGCACACGGTGATTGTGGTCGAGCATGAAATGCGCGTGGTGGCGCAGAGCGACTGGGTGATCGACATCGGCCCGGGTGCGGGGGATCAGGGCGGCAAGATCGTCGTGGCCGGAACGCCGCATAAAGTGGCGGCGAGCAAGAAGAGCCGGACTGCGCCGTTTCTTGCCCGCG
>NZ_JAIHBA010000027.1:69176-118261 GCF_019718735.1 Pseudomonas sp. RIT778
CAGAGCGACTGGGTGATCGACATCGGCCCGGGTGCGGGGGATCAGGGCGGCAAGATCGTCGTGGCCGGAACGCCGCATAAAGTGGCGGCGAGCAAGAAGAGCCGGACTGCGCCGTTTCTTGCCCGCGCCTTGAGCCGATAACTACGTCGCCAGGGCCGGCCTCATCGCGGGCAAGCCCGCTCCCACAGAGTCTGATGTGTTCACGAATTTGTGTACGGCACAAAAAACTGTGGGAGCGGGCTTGCCCGCGATGGCGGAGTATCAGGCGCCGTCGAGCGTGCGGCGTACCTTGTCCAGCAACTCACGGATCTGGAACGGCTTGACCAGCATCTCCATGCCCGCACCGAGGAACACCTGGCGGTTGATCGCGGTTTCCGCGTAACCGGTCATGAACAGGATCGGCAACCCCTCACGCCAGCCCCGGGCAACGTCCGCCAGTTCGCGACCGTTCATGCGCGGCAGACCGACGTCGGTCAGCAGCAGGTTGATCGACGGATCGTTCTGCAAGCGTTCCAGCGCCGTTTCGATATCGCCAGCCTGGGTGCAGCGGTAACCGGCGTCCTCCAGCACTTCGGTGACGAACAGCCGCACCGACGGCATGTCTTCGACGATCAGCACATGCTCGCCGGCCCCCTGCGGGTCGATCACGGGAGGCACCAGATCGGCGGCGGTCGGATCGGTGGTCGCCGGCAACATGATCGTCACTTCGGTGCCGCGCCGCGCCACGCTGCGGATGTGCGCATCGCCGCCGGACTGGCGGGCGAAGCCGTAGATCGTCGACAGCCCCAGCCCGGTGCCCTGGCCCAGTGGTTTGGTGGTGAAGAACGGTTCGAACACTTTGTCGATGACGCTGTGCTCAATGCCGGTACCGTCATCGCGCACCGACAGCGCCACGTAGGAACCATCGGTGAGGTTTGGATCGCCGTGGGAGTACGCAGCGTAGGTGCTGACCCAGATATTGCCGCCCTTGGGCAACGCGTCCCGGGCATTGATTACCAGGTTGAGCACCGCGCTTTCCAGTTGAATCGGGTCGACCAGCGCAATCGCAGGTTTAGTGGTCAGTTCAAGCTTGAGGGCGATGCGTTCGCCGATGGTGCGCACCAACAGTTCTTCGAGCGAACGCACGTGTTCGTTGATGTCCACCGGGCGGGTGTCGAGCGGTTGCTGGCGGGCAAAAGCCAACAGGCGATGGGTGAGCGAGGCTGCGCTCATCGCCGAGTTCAGGGCGGCTTCGGCGTAGAACTGAACCTTGTCCGGGCGGGCATCGGCGACGCGTTTCTGGATCAGCTCAAGGCTGGTGATGATCCCGGTCAGCAGGTTGTTGAAGTCATGGGCGATGCCGCCGGTGAGTTTGCCCAGCGCATCCATTTTCTGCACTTGCAGCAGCTGCGATTCGGCACGCACCCGGTCAGCGACTTCCTTGGCCAGTTGCGTGGTGGTGTCGTCCAGCCGCGCCAGGTGCGAGCGTTCGCGATGGCGGTGTTCGGTGACGTCTTCGACGAACACCAGGCTGAGCTCTGGCGTTCGGTACGGCGATATCTGCCACTGGGTTTCGCGGATCTCGCCCTGCACACGCATGTTCAGTGTGCCTTTCCAGCGTTCGCCGTCCACCAGTCGCAAGCGTAGTTCGTCGAGGATCGCGCTCTGATCCTCGGCGAAGCACTCACTGAGGGTCTGCGGGTCGCGGTTGTCCTGGATCAGTTGGGAGAAGGCGTGATTGCACTCGTGGACTTTCAGGTCGGCGTCGAGCACCGCGATGGGCGCGGAAATGTTGACGAAGATCTCGCGAAAACGCGCCTCACTTTCGCGCAACGCGTTCTCCGTGTCGCGGACTCGCAGCAAGGTGCGCAACGTTGCCAGCAGCACATCGGGATCGACCGGGTGAATCAGATACGCATCGGCACCGGCATCGAGGCCGGTGATGATGTCGCCGGTCTGGATCGACGCCGCCGACACGTGGATCACCGGGAGCAACGCAGTGCCCGGGTCGGTGCGCAGTTTACGCACGATGTCGAATCCGCTCATGTCCGGCAGGTTGACGTCGAGAATCAGCGCATCGAGCGGTTCGCTGGCGATCAGGGCCAGGCCGTCGCCGCCGGTGCCGGCCTCGAGCACTTCGTAACCGTGTCGCTCCAGGCGTCGGCGCAAGGCGTAGCGGGTGGCGACGTTGTCATCGACGATCAACAGACGGATGTCATGTTTCATCGACGTTCTCCTGGGCAATCGCCAGCGGAATGATCACGAAAAAGCTTGAACCCACACCCGGCGTACTTTCGACACCGACCTCGCCACCGAGCAATTCGGCGAAACGCTTGCACAGCGACAGGCCGAGCCCGGTGCCGCGCAGGCGTTTTTGCAGTGGTGAGTCGACCTGTGAAAAGTCTTCGAACAGGGTGCCGTGCAGCTCCGGGGCGATACCGATGCCGGTGTCGCTGACCGCAAATCGCACCTTGTCCTGACCCTCAAGGCGCGCCGAGACCCGGACTTCGCCACGGGTGGTGAATTTCAGCGAGTTGGAAATGAAGTTGCGCAGGATCTGCGCCAGCTTCTTGTCGTCGGTGAAGAGACGTGGCAGGCCCACCGGCTCTTCGAAAATCAGGTCTACGGCCGTGGCGTCGACAATCGGCCGGAACATCCCGCGCAGTGCGGCGAACAGATCGAACATGTCGAACCACGCCGGGGAAATGCTGATGCGCCCGGCCTCGATCTTCGCCAGATCGAGCAGGTCGTCGACCATGTCGCTGAGTTCACGGGCGGCGCTGCTGACGAACGCGACCTGCTTGTGTTGTTCGGGGCTGAGCGGGCCGTCGAGTTCGTCGGCCAGCAGGCTGTTGATGCTCAGGATCGAACCCAGCGGTGTACGGAACTCGTGGCTCATGTACGACAGGAAGCGGCTTTTCAGGTCGGAGGCCTGGCGCAGTTGTTCGGCTTGGGTGTCGAGTTCGGCGTACAGGGCGAGCACGCCCTGATTGGTCTCGTCGAGCTCTTCGCGCAGCGCAGCGGTTTCGCTCTGCAACTGAGCGATCAGCGCTGATTGTTCAGCGCTGTTCAAGGTCGGGGACTCAGCCATGGGCGGCCTCCAGGGCAACGACCAGCACCGTTACATCGTCGCGCCCGCGGCAGAAATCGCGGTGCAGGACGGTGGCTATCACGGCGGGATGGCGATGCACCAGACCGGGGTAGTCTTGAAGGTTCCAACGGGACTGCAAGCCGTCGCTGTACATGATCAATAGATGTCCGTTCACGTGAGCATAGTCAAAGGGCTGGGCTTTTCGGTATTGGCCGCCGACGATTCCGGGATGCGAGGCCAGTCCGCGAGATTTGTCGGAGGCGATCAGGCTTGCACCGATGTTGCCGATCCCGGCAAACGTCAGGCTGGCCCGGTCAGCGTGAAACTGTGCGAATGCCACTGCGCCGCCACGTGTCCCGATCATTTCGCGGTGCATGTCTTCCATTAGGATCGTTGGCGCACCGAACGGGCTCAAGGCAAAGGCCTTTTCTCCGGCACGGGCCGCACGCTCGGCGTCCTCGCCATGGCCCAGACCGTCGACGATCAGGGCGCTGATGTCACTGCCGTGAATCGCCAGATGCCAGACGTCGCCGCAGGCGGGATCGTTGTGCAGCGAGTGCTGGCTGACACCATACGGCAGATCCGCCTGGCGGTCGCTGCGCGGGTACAGACGCGCCAGCAGCACCGCGCCGCGATGATCGGCAAACACATCGAATACATCCGCCTGTCGTGCGACCGCACCCAGACCAATGCCTTGGGTGCCGCCGGTGGAGAAACCGTCCGCCAGACACGCGTCCAGATCAAACCCCTGGGCACGGTCGACTGCAATCATCTCGATGCCGTCGTCACCCTGACGGGGCACCAGGCGCAGGTGCAATTCCCCGTGCCCGGCATGCTTGAGCACATTGCTCGCCAGTTCAGTGGCTACCAGCGCCACGCGGCCGGCGTCGCTGTCACCGAAACCGTGCTGTTCGGCCAGCCGCTGCGCTGTGCGCCGGGCATGGCCGATCTGGCTGCTGTCCTCGATCACCAACACTTGGGTCAATGTCCCGCTGATGTTCATGTCCATCGGGTGATCGTTATGCGAGTGCCTTTGCCGGGCTCTGTGTCCAGTTCGAACTCGTCCACCAGCCGCTTGGCCCCGGTCAGGCCCAGGCCCAGACCGCTGCCAGAGGTCCAGCCGTCGGTCATCGCCAGTTTGAGGTCGGGAATACCCGGGCCCTCATCGCGAAAGGTCAGGCGCAGGCCGACCTTGTGGTTGTCATCGAGGATCTGCCAGTCCATGTCGCCGCCACCACCGTAGACCATGGTGTTGCGCGCCAGCTCGCTGACGGCGGTCACCAGTTTGGTCAGGTCGATCAGGCGCATGCCGCATTCGGTGGCCAGCTTTCGCGCCTGTTGCCGGGCCAGCACCACGTCCTGCTCGATGTTGATCGGTTGGGTACCACTGCTGCGCACGGTCATTGCTGGCGTACTCGTTCCTGCAGCAGTTTCATGCCGCGCTCGACGTTCAGCGCGGTGCTGACGCCCGGCAGGTTCAGGCCGAGCTCGACCAGCGTGATCGCCACCGCCGGCTGCATGCCGACGAGCATGGTTTCGGCGTCCATGATTTTCGACAGGCCGGAAATGGTGCCGATCATCCGGCCGATGAACGAATCGACCATGTCCAGCGCCGAGATGTCGATCAGCACCCCGCGCGCCGAGGTTTTGCTGATGCGTTCGGACAGATCGTCCTGGAGGGTGAGGGCGAGCTGGTCATGCATGTCGACCTGGATGGTCACCAGCAGGAAGTCGCCCATCTGAAGAATCGGGATACGTTCCATTGGTTAAACCGTCTTGGCGAGGGTGATGCCCAGGCGGGTCAGCGCCAGTTTCAACGCATCAGCCAGATTGGCTTTGGTCACCACGCCTTGCAGGTCGAGGCCCAGGTGGACGATGGTCTGGGCGATCTGCGGACGCACACCGCTGATGATGCAGTCGGCGCCCATCAGGCGGATCGCGGTCACGGTTTTCAGCAGGTGCTGGGCCACGAGGGTGTCGACGGTCGGCACGCCGGTGATGTCGATGATGGCGATTTCCGAACCGGTGTCGACGATGCGTTGAAGCAGCGATTCCATCACCACCTGGGTGCGTTGCGAGTCGAGGGTGCCGATCATCGGCAGCGCGAGCACGCCGTCCCACAGCTTGACCACGGGGGTCGACAGTTCCAGCAGTTCTTCCTGCTGGCGCTTGATCACCGCTTCACGGGATTTCTGGAAGGTACGGATGGTGTACAGACCGAAGGCATCGAACAGCTCGGAGATTTCCCAAAGCTGTTCGGCGAGCAGGGCGGGCTGGTCCTGATAATGGTTTTGCAGCAGGGCGAACAACGGGCCCTTGAGCGAGAATATGAAGCTGGCGGTCTGTTGCGAATCCTGACCGAGCTGGGCACGACTTTGAGACAGTTTTTCGAGGAACTGGCGCATGCCTTCCCAGCCCTGCGCGGTGATGCTGGTGCCGCTGTCGTTTTCCAGGCCACTGACCACCAGTTGCAGGAATTCGCCGGTCTGTTGCTGTATGTCGTGTTCTTTGAGGTTGCGGGTAGCACCGCTGGTTTGCAGTCCGTTGATCCATTCGCCCAGCAGTTGTGCCTGTTTGTTTTTCATCGCATCGAGTGTGCTGTTCTGCAGTGCTGCCATGTGCCTGTTGCTCCATTGCGAATTGGGGGCCGGTTCTTCGGAAAATGACCGGCGCGAAGTGAATGACCTTGGCCGTTCGAAATAGTTGTTTGTCCCCGCGAGGATATTTTTGATCTACCGCAAGGAACGCACCGGTAACTCTAGTCGGCGTGGCCGGGAATGCTGATCTTTCGCGTGCAATGCAAAGAGGCCGCGTCCAATGGAGGCGGCCTCTTGAGTTGTGTTGCGGTTACTTGCTCGGGTGCTTGGCCTGCAATTCCTTGGCGGCAGCCAAGTGTTTTTCCAGCCCCGGCAACATTTTCTGGGCAAAGGCTTTGAGTTCAGTGGCGCCTTTGACTTTGTCGTCGGTCACGGTATTGGCTTGTTTCTTGAACAGTTCAATGGTTTCTTCGTGGGCCTTGACCTGATTGTTGGCGTACGCCGCATCGAAGGACTCATCGCGGACTTCGAGTATTTTTTCTTTGGCTTGTTTGACCAGGGTCGTGGTGTCCGGCACCTCGATGTCGTGAGCCTTGGCGATGGTAGCCAGTTCATCGTTGGCCTTGCCGTGGTCGGTGATCATCATGTTGGCAAAGGCCTTGATGTCGGCCGACTGGCTCTTCTCCAGCGCCAGGCGGCTGGTCTCGATCTCGGCAATGCCGCCGGCCGCAGCGTTGTCGACGAAGTCATTGTCGGTGGCGGCAAAGGCCGAGCCCATGCCGGTGCTCAACGCAACGGCCAGAAAAAGATGACGCAGTTTGAATCCGTCCATTGGTGTTTCTCCACGCAGGTTTTTGTGAGCGTTATTCAATGGAGGGAATTGGTCGATCAAAGGTTTTATCGCATTCGCGAAAGGGCGACGAACGGGCACCGCTGGTCTGACAGGTGGTCGACAGAACCTGCCAACCGAGGCCATTCTGATACCTGGCCAGCGCAATCGGTCGCGTTGGCTGCCGATCAACTGACGGAGGTGTTCCATGCCGGTGACTCATGATTTGTTACAGGACTTGAAACTTACGAAGGAAGAGATCCAGCAACGACGCACCGCGGATCCACATCTGGATGCACTGATCAACAAGTATTCCCAGGCGGACGCCGAAGTCGTCAAGGCCGAGACGGCGACCTCGGATGCACCCAGCGATGACACCCTGAAGAAACTCAAAGAGAAACGCCTGCAGGTCAAAGACAAGATCGTCGAGCAGTTGCAGGCCCGAACCTGACCGTCAGTCGCGCCACCGGCCTTTGGTGGTGAAGCGACTGGAACGACAGCCCCGACCGGCACCTCGAATGTTCAGAGTCTTTACATAGCGACTCTCAGCGAGGTGCCTTATGAAAGATCCAAAATTTCCTAGTGAAGAGCAGGGCGCATTCGACCCGGTTCCGACGCATCCCGAGCCGAACAGTCCGGCGCACACCGTCCGTAATCCTGAAGAGGAACGCAAGAGCGAGGAAGTGCCGGAGGATGAAGACCCGGAAACTTTCGATAGATCCAGTAACTGACAATCCGCTATCGCCAGCAGGCTGGCTCCCACATTTGGAATCCAATCCCCCTGTGGGAGCCAGCCTGCTGGCGATAGGGCCATTCGATTCACTACACAAGCCCGGTCCTCACTTCAAGGCTGCCTCCAGAGGCATCCGCGCCATGTGCGTGGCCTTCAGCGAGCCGAAATACAACCACTCGCCATACTCGCGCACCGTGGTGATCGGCGAGTAATTGCCGGCGCTGGCATCCTGCAGATTGGCGATCACCTTGCCGTCCAGATCCAGCCCCAGCACGAACCCGCGCTTCTCCACCGGTTTGGGCAGAACAGTCATGGCCCGCACGATCATCTTGCGTACGAACGGGTGTTCAGCGGTGCGATCCAGCAGCGAATTGCGCGGCGTGTACAGCGCCACCCAGAAACGGTCCCGACCATTGAATGCAAGGTTGTCCGGCAGCCCCGGCAGGTTGTCGATAAACAGGTCGTGGGTGCCGGCCTTGGGCCCGGTCAGCCAATAGCGGCTGATGCGATAGGCGCCGGTTTCGTTGACCAGCACATAGGCGTCTTCCGGGCCGAGGGTCACACCGTTGGCGAATTCCAGTTTGTCGAGCAGCACGACGGTCTTGCCGGTCTGGAAGTCATAACGCAGCAGGCGTCCGTCGCCGCCGTGCTCGATGATCGCTTCGCCATCGTGACCGTAACCCCAGCGACTCGAGGCATCGCTGAAGTAGGCGTAATGCCCGGACTTGTCGATGGCCACGTCATCGGTAAACCCGAACGGCAAGCCATTGGCTTCGGTGGTCAGCGCCACCAGTTGCCCCTGTGCATCAAGGGACAGCAAACCCTTGACCCCGTCAGCGATCACCAGCAAACCGTTGGGGTGCCGCGCCAGCCCCAGCGGCCGGCCGCCGGTATCCGCCAGCACCTTGCGCTGCTGGCCGTCGAGGCTGGTGCGCAGCAGGCGTCCGTCATGCAGTCCGGTGATCAGAAAGTCGTTTTCCAGCAGCAGCGCTTCCGGGCCTTCGATGTCGCTCGGGCCGACTTGTGCCGCGCCCTTGAGTCGCTGGTTGTCAGCGAATTGGCCTTCGGTCAGCGAGGGCGCCGGTTGCGGTGTCCAGGCCACGGGCTTGACCTTGGTCGGCATCAAGAGCAAAAAGCCCAGAAGCCCGATAACCAGCAGCAACAGCAGATAACGCCATCTCACACGTGGGCTCCCGCGAGTGCCAGGTGCCGGGTCGCCATGTCACGAAGGGCCAGCATCGAAGCCGCCGATTCGCGATCGATGCGCCGCTTGAGCAGCAGGTGGTTGGCGATGCGCAGGCCGATGCCCTCGAACTGATAATCGAGGGTGCGCACGAACCGCGTGGCATCGTTTTGCGCCGAGCATTCATAGGTCAGCAGCAACGACAGACCCTGATCACTCTGGGCCCGCGCGCACCAGCGCCGGCCGGGCAGGTATTCGGTGACTTCCCAGCGCAAATGCCCCTCGCGCCCACCGGCATGAATGTCCTCGTCGAATCGCGCACCGGCATGCAACGCACCGCTCGGGCCGTCGATCTTCAGCGATGACGGATGCCACTCCGGCCAGCGACTGACGGTGGCGGCGTAGGCGAGGACGGCGATCGGATCACCGACGATGTCGACTGTGTGCTGCATGCGGGTCATGGGCGTTCTCGAATCGGTCAGAGGGGCGGTTTCCGGCTCCCAGTAAAGGGTGCCGAACAGGTAGTCCATCAGCGGAAAAACGATATTGAAATTACGCTCCTGCATGCGCTCGCGACGGTGATGCAGCTCGTGCAGACGGCGCATCTGGCGGATCCACGGCAGGCGGGTCAGCGGGTTCTGCGGCGGCAGATGCTCGCAGGCGTGAAACACTTCATAGGTCAGGTAACCGAACACCATGCAGCCGCCGAACAAGCCGGCGACGTTGCTGTTGACCTGCGCGAACAGCCACCACAAGGGCAGGGTGATCGCCAGCGTGTGCAGCACGATCAGCCAGGCGGGAAACAGGATCACCCGCCAGTCGCGGGCGCCGTCGTAGGTCATGTGGCCGGGGGTGAAGAAGCTGTGATGATCGCCGGCATGCCGGGCGTAAAACATCCGCGCGAAGCTCTTTTTATGATGGCCGAGGTGGCGGTGCACCATGTACACGCCGAAATTGAAGAACAGCAGGGTCAGCGGCACGGCCAGCCATTCCAGCGCCTGCACCTGATGCACGCTGCTCCAGAACGCGCCGATGGCCAGCACGCCGAACAGCAGCACGAACGCGCCGTGCAGCCACGGGTTGTAGCGGGGATGGATCGCCGCGCGGTAGCGGCTGCGAAATGCCTCGGTGGTCTGCCTCACTGCGGTCACCTGCGGATATTGTCGTTATCCCGGCAGAGTAGCCGATCCCGCCGTTTGTGCAGGGGCAACCTTCAGGTCACAAGTGCCATGCTCCGGTGCATAGCGGCCGTCAGCTCAACGGGTTCCAGCGCTGCGACCAGTCGTCATCGGCCTTGATCACTTCGCGCAGCAGATCGAACGCCTGTTGCAGGATCGCCGAGTCGCGGTCGCGAGAGTAGACGAGGTAGGTCGGATAGCCGAATTCCGGGGCTTTGGTCACCGGCTCCAGCGCGCCGCTTTCCAGATAAGTGCGCACCACCCGGGTCCGGAAATAGCCGCTGCCGCCGTTCTCCAGGATGTATTGCAGGGCCAGCGGGCCGAGGTTGAAACTCAGGGCAGCCTTGGCCTTTTCCGGCAGGGCCGCGTCGTGCTGTCGACGGAAGTCCGGTCCCCAGTCGATGTACACGTAGGGGGAAGGGCGGCCGGGCGTGGTGACCAGAATCAGTTTCTCTTCGAGCACCTGCTCGACCTGCAGCCCCGGCCAGTATTCCGGTTGATAGACCAGCGCCGCATCGAGTACGCCCAGTTCGAGCTGACGCAGCAGGTTTTCGCCGTCGCGGATCTCCATGCGCAACGCATGACCTGGGATTTTCTCCCGCAACTCGGCGGCCCAACTGAGCATCAGCGGGTTGCACAGACTGACCTCGCCGCCGATGTGCAGCACATTGTGATAGCCCTCGGGCAAGGGCAGGTCGCGGCGCGCCGCATCCCAGGTCTGCACCAGCTGATTGGCGTAGACCACGAAAGCCTCGCCATTGGCGGTCAGCCGCGCACCGGCACGGTTGCGCACGAACAGCGTGCTGCCCAACTGGCTTTCGAGTTTCTGGACGCGGGCGGTGATTGCCGTTTGCGTGACGAACAGCTTTTCAGCCGCCGCGGCGAGGCTGCCGTGGCGGACGATTTCCAGAAAGGTGCGGGCGAGGTCGATGTCCATGGGCGGGCCGGTGGTTGAGGTGCCCGCATTGTACGGGCAGCCCCGGGACCGCGTCATTGTTCAGTCAGCCACTTCGACTTCACGCACCCGAGCCCAATCCTCCACCAACCGCGCCGGCGTGCAGCAGGTCTTGCGCTTGTAGACGAAGTTGCGGCACTTCTCGGCAAACTGATTGCGGTTGTACAGCATGTCTTCCTGCATCTCCTGCAACTCCGCCTCGCGGCACTGACGAATCAACACATGATCGACCCGCAGCTTGCGCTCCCGCACCGCCGCATAAGTCGGATCACTCAGCACACTGTTGGCCCGTTGCAGCAACCACAGCGAGAACTCGTCCGGGCAGCGCGGGCCGATTTCCTGGACCATGCCCAGTTGCAGCGCCTGCGCAGCGCTGACCGGCAGACAGGCTTGGGTCAGTTGTTCCGCCATGGCCGGGCCGACGGCGCGGGGCAGGCTGTAAGTCCAGTATTCCGAGCCGTACAGCCCCATGCTCTTATAGTGCGGATTGAGCACGATATCGGCGCGGGCAAACACGATGTCAGCCGCCAGGGCGAGCATCACGCCACCGGCGCCAGCATTGCCGGTAACCCCGCTGACCACCAGTTGCCGTGCGCTGAGCAATTCTTCGCACACATCATCGATGGCCTGGATATTGGCCCAGGCTTCGGCCCCCGGATCTTCGGCAGCCTGAATCACGTTCAGGTGTACGCCGTTGGAAAAACTGCCGCGTCCACCCTTGATCAGCAGCACCTGAGTGTCGCGGGATTTGGTCCAGCGCAGGGCCTCGACCATGCGCCGGCATTGCTCGGTGCTCATGGCGCCGTTGTAGAACTCCAGCGTCAGCTCGCCGACCTGTCCGGACTCGCGATACCGGATCGGCTGATACGTCTCGTCGCTGAACGGCGCGTTGGCAATCGACCAGTCCAGCACCGGCACGCCAGACAACTGCCCGGCCAGCACATGCCGTGCCGGACGTTTGAAGGTTTCTTCGCCCGGTTGCGGTTTGCGCCGCAGCGAGCCGATCCACAGGCTGTGATCACCGGTCGCCACCAACACCGCGTCGTCATGCACCGCGAGAATCTCGCCGGGCATTCCGGTGCGCTGATCGAGGTGCGCGTCGTACACGTAATACTGCCCGCCAGCGAGGCTGGCGAGTACGCCGGGCTGACCGTCCGCCGCGTCGATGCAGCGTTTGATGAAGCGCGAGCAGTCGTGCCAGCTGAAGGTGCGGTCGTCCTGCTTCATGTTCGGCTGCAATCGCCCGCGCACTGTCGGATCGTTGTAATCCAGCGCGACCGGCACGAAGCCTTCGATGAATTTCTCCACCACTTCGCGGATGCAACGGATCGCCGCGTCGCTGACCCGGCCGTTGTACAGCTCGGATTTGCGCAGGCCTGTCGGCAAGTTGAATTCGCAGGTGGCCCAGACCGGGCCGGCGTCCATTTCTTCCACCGCTTGCAGGGCGGTCACGCCCCAGGACGGCAGCTCGCGCATGATCGCCCAGTCCAGCGCACTGGCACCGCGATCGCCGACGATGCCGGGGTGAATGATGACGACCGGGCGCTGCGGATTGCTCCACAGCGCGTGGGGAACACGATCCTTGAGGAACGGGCAGATCACCAGGTCGGCGCCGCTGTTTTCGATTTGCTCGCACACGGCGGTTTCGTCGGTGAACAGCACCACGCTGGGTGAATGCCCGGCCTGACGCAGTTCCAGCCAGGCACGCTGGGTCAGGCCGTTGAACGCCGACGACAAAAGAATGATGTTGAGTGATCGCATGATTGCTCTTCCTTGAAAGGTCAGCCGCAGGCTCCCGGTGAGCCGTCCGTGGCTATCGATGGAGGCGCAAGGTTAGAGACTGGCGTGGCCGGCGCCACTGATCGAGATCAACGTTGTGTCAGCCAATGTTGCCGTGGCGACGACGTGCCTTATTCTCAAAGGTTTGATGATCCTGATTTTTTATTACTTCAAATGTCTCAGGCGCTATTGCACAGTCGCACCCCTGATCACCGCCGGAAGATCCCGGCGTATCCATGGATTTTCGCAGCGGGTGGAGCCCGTTTTCAGGGAGTAAGGCATGGGGAGTCACAACCCGCATTACCAGGTCATCGGGCAAATGTTCCAAAAGGACTACCGATGGTTGTGCGCAGCGGTCAGCCGTACCCTCGGTTGCCCGCACAGCGCACAGGACATTGCTTCGGAAACGTTTCTTCGGGTCTTGGCACTGCCCGATCCGCTGGCGATTCGCGAACCTCGCGCACTGTTGACCACGATTGCCCGGCGTCTGGTCTACGAAGGTTGGCGCCGGCAGGACCTGGAGCGCGCTTACCTGCAAAGCCTGGCACTGTCGCCGGAACCGGTGCACCCGTCACCCGAAGAACGGGAGTTGGTGATCGAAACGCTGCTGGCGGTGGATCGTTTGCTCAATGGCTTGTCTGCCAAGGCCAAGGCTGCGTTTCTCTATCACCAACTCGACGGTCTGACCTATAGCGAAATCGGCGAACGCCTCGGCGTGTCCACCAGTCGTGTGCAGCAATACATGGTCGAGGCGTTCAAGCGTTGCTATCAGGCGATGCAGGCATGAGGCCGGACGAAACGCTGATCGACGAAGCCGCGCAATGGATGGCGCTGCTGCAATCAGGGCACGTCAGCTTGCAGGAGCGTGCGGCCTTCGACGCTTGGCGTACGGCGGATCCACGGCATCAGCAGATCATCGAGCAAATGGGTGGCGGGCTGAACCTGCTGCGCCATTCGAACCTGCGCGGCCTGCCGCGTGAGAGTGTGTTGCACAGCCTGAATGCGCCGTCCAGTCGCCGTCGATTCCTCAGCGGCAGTTTGAGTGTGCTCGGGATCACGGTGCTGGCCGGTTTGCTCGGGCGACGTTATGGCTGGCTGCCCGAGGCCGGCGAGTTGTCGACCGGTACCGGCGAGCGTCGGGAATTCACGCTGGAGGATGGCAGCGCCCTTACGTTGAATGCCCGCAGCCGCGTGGTGCCGCGCTTCAACAATCTCGAACGTTTGCTGGACTTGCGCAGCGGCGAGCTGCTGATCGATGTGGCGAAAAATCTGGCCCGGCCGTTTGTGGTCGAAACCGAGCATGGGCGGATGCGTGCGCTCGGGACCAAATTCCTGGTGCAGCGCGGTGACGATTCGACGCAGCTGGTGATGCTGCATTCGCAAGTCGAAGTGGTCACCGCCAGTGGGGCGCGGCAAGTGGTGGAGGCGGGCGAAAGTCTGCTGTTCAACAGGCAGGAAATCCTCGCGCTGGAACGCAGCAAAGGGCAGGAAAGCGCCTGGGTGCAAGGGCGGCTTGAAGTGCGCGATCGGCCTTTGAGCGAAGTCATCGACAGCCTGCGCAGCTACCGTCGCGGCATCCTGCACCTGAGCCCCGAGGTCGCCGGTTTGCGCCTCAGCGGTCTCTATCCGCTGGACGACAGCGACCGCACTTTGCAACTGCTGGAGCGTTCGCTGCCGATCCGCGTCACCTGGCACAACCCGTACTGGGTCAGCATCGAAGCGCGGTTATAAATCCATAACTTCCCGGTCTATCCGTCCCCCTATAAAAAGCGCCGGCCCGCTGCTCATTCCCTGCAGACGCCTTCAACAGGGAAGCCCCTCGATGTTCTCATTCAAACAACAACAATTGTCCCGCCTGACGCTGGCCATCGTGCTGGCGGCGGGCATTGTCCCGGCCACCGTTCTGGCACAAGACGCCGCCGTTCAGGTCTATACCTTCGACATTGCCGCCGGGGCCCTCGACGAGGTGCTGCTGGACATCTCGCGCCAGACCGGCGTGCCGATTTCCTTCAGCCAGAATCTGGTTCAGGGCAAGCGCAGCAGTGCGGTGCGCGGCGCATTGGGTGGTCGTCAGGCGGTAGAGAAAGCCCTGATCGGTAGCGGCCTGCAAGTCGAGCAGGGCAGCCAGGGCCTGAGCATTCGCCCGGCCGATGCGCAGAGCACCGCGCCGGTCAAGGCCGCTGCCGTGGCGCCCGCCAGCAGCGCCGATTACCGCATGGAAAAAGTCACCGTCACCGGCTCGCGGATCGCCCGTGCGCAGAGCGATGGTGCGACGCCGGTCAACGTCATCACCCACGAAGAAATGGAAGCGCGCGGCTACAAGAACGTCTACGACGCCCTCGCCACGCAAACCCAGAACACCGGCATGACCCAGGGCGAAGACTACGGCAACACCTGGCAACCGGCGGCCAGCGCCCTCAACCTGCGTGGCCTCGGCCCCAACCACACGCTGGTGCTGATCAACGGCCGGCGGGTCGCCGATTACCCGACGCCGTACGACGGCAAGGTCAACTTCACCAACCTTGCGAACATTCCGTCGGCGATCATCGACCGCATCGAAGTGCTCAGCAGCGGCGCCTCGGCGATCTACGGTTCGGACGCGATTGCCGGGGTGGTGAACATCATCCTCAAGGACAAAATGAATGGCGTCGACGTCAACCTCAAGGGCGGCACCAGCGAGCGCGGCGGCGGTGACAACCAGCGTTTGCAGATCAGCGGCGGCGGCAGTTGGGGCGACTTCGACGGTTTGTTCGGACTTGAACTGACCAACCGCGATCCGATCTGGGCCGATGATCGCGGCTTCATGCAGAGCGGGCCTTTGGCGGATGTCGGCTACCGTCGCGACCTGAGCAACAACCGCTATCTGGGACCCGGCTGCGGCGCCTATCAAGGCACGTTCGACAACAAGCTGTTCAACAGCGGCGGGCGTTGCCGCACCGACCAGGTGTACAACGATTACTGGACGGTGCAGACGCAAAAGGAAAACTACGACGGCTACACCCGTGGCACCTGGCATTTCAGCGACAGCGGCCAGGTCTTCGCCGACTTGATGTACGGCCTCGATCACATCCAGAACAACACACGCGGCCCGAGCTTCACCTCGCCGGACTTCATCAACCAGAACAGCGGCAATCTGGAGCGCTGGTACCGGCGCTTCGGTGAAGAGGAAATCGGCGGGCGCACCAGCAACAACAGTAAATGGCGCGACACTTCATGGACCGGGACCCTGGGCCTCTCGGATAAAATTGCCGACACCGGATGGAACTATGAACTGGCGGCCAACCGGTCTGAATATAAAAGCGTGCGCACCACGCGTTACACGCCGCTGTCGTCGATCCAGGATTTCTACCTCGGCCCGCAGCTGGGCACCCGCGACGGTTACCCGGTGTTCGCGCCGGATGCTTCGCGCCTCGACCGGCCACTGACGCCGCAGGAGTGGGAGCAGTTTCGCGGCAACCTGACGCAGAGCAGCAAGTCGGTCTCCACGAGTTACAACGCTTCGGTCAACGGCGAGTTGTTTGACCTGCCGGCCGGCCCGGTGGGATTCGCCGGCGTGCTGGAGGCGGGCAAGCAGGAATACCGCATCGATCCGGATGACAGCCTCAACGACGGCAGTTTCTACGGCGTGACCCCGGCGCAAAGCTCCGGCGGTTCGCGCAAGCGTTACGCGGCCGGCGGCGAGTTCAGCATTCCGGTCACCGACACGGTACTGGCGACAGCCGCAGGGCGCTGGGACCAATACAAATTCAGCGGCCGCACCGAGCAGCAGAAAACCTACAACCTTGGCCTGGAATGGCGGCCGGTGAACAGCCTGCTGGTGCGCGGCAGCTACGGCACCAGTTTCCGCGCACCGGATCTGAACTACATCTATCAGTCCGACAGCAACGGTTACTACCCGGCGCAGATCGACTATTACGGTTGCAGCCAGGCCGTGGAGGGCGCCTGTGATCGCGGGCGGGTCGATTACACCCAGAGCGGCACGGCGGATCTGGAATCCGAACGCGGTAAATCCTGGACCTACGGTTTCGTCTGGTCGCCTTCACGCAACTTCGATTTCTCCACTGACTTCTGGCGGGTGGAGATCGATGACCTGCTGACCACCGTCGACGAAAACCGTCTGCTGCAGCAAGAAAACGAATGCCGCAATGGCACCCAGGACATCAACTCGGCCAACTGCCAGTCGACCCTGGCACGAGTGGATCGCAATCCCGGCAATGCCGCCGTCGATCCCAATCAGTTGCAGCGGGTGCGGGTGAATGCGATCAACGCCGCCAGCGAGCGGGTCAGCGGCCTGGACTTCAAGAGCAACATCCGCTGGGGCGCCGGGCAGTACGGCGCGTTCAGTTCGACGCTGGGCTACACCCTGGTGCTCTCGCATTACTACAAGGAATCGGACGAAGCCCCGACCCAGGACTGGCGCACCTCGCGCACCAATTACGACTGGCGCAGCAAGGTCAACGCCAGCCTGACCTGGGATTACCAGAAGGCCACGGCGACGCTGATGGGGATTCGTTACGGCTCGGTCACTAACGGCGCGGGCGACGGGCGTCTGTCGCCGTGGACGGTGTTCAACGCCAGTGCACGGTACAAGCTCAATGACCGGGCGAGTGTCGGGCTGACCGTGAACAATGTGCTCAACCAGGTCAAGCATGACGATTCGGCGGGCTGGCCGTATTACCCGACCGGCAACTACGACCCGTACGGGCGCCAGTGGTGGCTGGATGTGAGTTATCACTTCGGCAGTTGAGGACGGAATGACGCCCGGCAGCGTCCTACGGAAGTTGCCGGACTTTGGGTAAAAACGGGGATATTTCCGACGACTTTTTAAGGTTGGCCGTCGGAAGCGTGATCTATAGCATCGGCGATGACATTGAAGTCGTTAACGGCCTGATCACTCAGGCCTCTGATAATGGATTGATCATGCGAACTGCACACCTCGAATACGAAACGCCTGCTTATTCCGCTCGCCATCAGTGGCGCGATGATCGTGCCAGGTGCCCCATGGAGGATGTCGCCTTGCCCAGCGCAAAAGTACCCCGGTTGGCGGGTTTGAAGAAGATCGAGGGCAAGCCGGTCGAATTGCTCGTGCATGGCCGGAACATCGGTGATGACGCCCTGCTGATTGTTCAGCTTACCGATGAAGGTTTCGAGCTGAACGACGTCGTCGACATGCTTTCAACCTCCGAGCTTTACCAGCAAGGCGACATGGTCAAACTCATCACTGGCAAGTCGGTCAGAACGGTAAGGCGGCTGCTGAAGGAAGGCAAACCGGTACGGCTTGACCCGCAGCAGAGTGTCATCGCCTACCAATATGCATTGGTGCTGGAGTTGGCCATTCGGGCCTTCGGGGGGCAACCACGGGCGGAGGACTGGCTGCAGAAACCCTCTACCTATTTTTACGGTCATGTGCCGCTGGAATTGACCCTGCATCCATTGGGTTTTCAGATGGTCGAGCAGTATTTGCAGCAGCTTATCTACGGGGTTTACCCATGAACCCCTTGCCGTGGGACGAGCATTGGTATGCGTGGCGGCTGGATCGCGAGGTTTATGGCGGTACCTGGGACAAGGGGATTGGTTCAAAGCTGAATGGCGGCCGATGGAATAGACCCGGACGACGCGTCGTCTACGCGTCAGTCGATCCGTCCTCGGCCATTCTGGAGGTGGCAGCAAACAACAGTTTTGATGCCTTGGACCGCGAGCCTTATGTATTGACATGTTTTGAGGTCATCAGCGACGCGAAGGTGAAAATCGTGCAGCCCGAAGAAGTGCCGAACCCTTACTGGTTGAGCCCTGCACGGCCGTCACCCAATCAGCGATTGTTCGCCGACGCTTTACTGGCCGAGCATCCGTTTGTACTGATTCCATCGGCAGCCACCCGGCACTCGTGGAATTTACTGGTGAGCTGCGATCTGGCGGAGGGGCAATTCAGGATGGTCTCCCAAGAGCGGTTTGGGCTGGATACCCGGTTGCTCAAAGAAGCGGTTTTGACCTGATGAGTCGACTTGCCGGTTTTGCATAACCTCAGCACCCAACGGTCTAAATCGCGCCCTATAAATCAACATCCGCCATCGCACATCCCTGCATAAACCAAAACGCAGGGATGGCTGTTCATGATCCATTTTTCACCCGTTAAATCCCCTTTGAGCCTGGCCTTGCTGCTGGCGATCAACACATTGCCGGCGATTGCTGCCGACAGCCGTGCTACAGAACCGACCACCCAGTTGCAACGGGTCGAAGTCACCGGCACCGCGATTCGTCGGGTCGATGCCGAAACCGCCGTACCGGTCACCATCCTGCGGGTCGAGGAGTTGCAGAAGCAGGGCGTGACCACCACTGAGGAGCTGGTCAACCGCATCTCGGCCAACCAGTCTTCGGTGGGCTCCGGGCGCTCGGTGGGTTCGAGCAGCGGTGGGGCGTCTTACGCCGACTTGCGTGGCATTGGCCCGAACAAGACCCTGGTGCTGCTCAACGGTCGGCGTCTGAGCAACAACGCGACAAATGCGATCAACGGCTCCGGCGTCGATCTCAACACCATCCCGTTCGCCGCTATCGACCGGGTGGAGGTGCTGCGCGACGGAGCCTCGGCGCTTTACGGCACCGATGCCATCGGCGGGGTGATCAACTTCATCACCAAGACCAGCCTCACCGAAGGCCAGATCAGCACCAATTACGACACGCCGACCCATTCCGGTGGCGGTGAAAGCCGCAACTTCAGCGGCAGTTGGGGTTTTGGTGATTTGCAGGACGATCGCTTCAACGTTTTCGGTGTGGTGAGCTACGACAAGCAGAATCGCCTGGCCGCCGACGATCGTGGTTACACCTATAACTACCAGCCGGGGCGCGGTCTGGATTACACCTCCGGTACGGCATCGCCCGCCAACTGGAGCCAGGGCAGCAACGCCACCAACCCGTTGGCCGGCTCCGGTTGCAATGCGCCGGGGCTGCTGTCACGCAACGGCATCTGCCGCCAGAGCCTGTGGAATTACCTCGATCTGGTGCCGGAAACCGAGAAGACCTCGGCCTTCGCCAAGGCCACCGGCAAGCTGTCGGACGATCACAACGTCAGCCTCGAATACTTCTGGGCGCGCAACGAAAATCGGACGCAGATCGGCCCCGGCACTTTGATGGGCAATCAGGTCAATCCTGGCACCGCGTTCTATCCGGGTAACGGCGTTACGCCCGGGCCGAGCGGTTTTGCCCTCGACCCGACGCAACCGGTGGACGTGAACTGGCGTGAAACCGCCGTCGGTGCCCGTCAGCATGAAGATGACAATACTGGTCAGCGCCTGCTGTTGAGCTTCGACGGCACGCTGGTGGGGTGGGATTACAACCTCGGCGCGTCTTACAACCAGAACAAGGTGGTCAACACGATTCGCAGCGGTTATGTGAACGACCGCGCTGTCAGCCAGGGCATTGCCGACGGTGTGATCAACCCGTTTGGTCCGCAGACCGCTGCCGGTTCTGCGTTGCTGGCGGCCAATGAGGTAGACGGCGATTACGCGACGGCGGTGGGCCGGGTCAAGGCGATTGACGGGCGCATCAGCCGCGAGATAGGCGACTGGTTCGGTGCAGGGCCTTCGGCGTTGGCATTGGGCGGTGAATATCGCAAGGAAGACTTCCACCAGGATTTCGCTGCGTTTGCCGGCGACGTGCAGAGCTTGGGAGTCGATCCCAACGGCAGTGTGGAGGGCGATCGCAGCGTCTCGGCCCAATACGCCGAGGTCAACGTGCCGGTGCTCGACAGCCTGGAACTGTCCGCCGCTGTGCGCCACGACAAGTACAGCGATTTCGGCAGCACCACCAACCCGAAATACTCTTTCCGCTTCCAGCCCTTCAAGGAACTGGTGGTTCGCGGCGCCTACAGTGAAGGCTTCCGCGCGCCGTCGCTGTACGAGTTGTACAACCCGAACTTCACCACGTTCACCGTCGCCAATTACAACGACCCCCGGCTGTGTGCCGGTGGCAACCCGAGCAACGGCGGGATTGCCAACCGCGACTGCGCTCAGCAGTTCAACAGCCGGACCGGCGGCAATAAGGACCTGAGTCCGGAAACCGCACGCAACGTCACCCTCGGTTTCGTTTACCAGCCGTTCGATCGCCTGACCACCGGGCTGGATTTCTGGTGGATCGACATCGCCAACCAGATCGCCGAGTTCCCCGAATCGGCGGTGTTCGAGAACCCGGAGCTGTACCCGGAGCGCCTGATCCGCAAGCCTGATGGCTCCATCGATCACATCGTCACTGGCCTGGCCAACCTCGGCAAGATCAAGACCAACGGCGTCGACGTGAGCTTCGACTATCGACTGCCGAGCACACCGTACGGCGATTTCGGCATCGGCCTGCAAGGCACTTACGTCACCCGTTACGACTATCAACAGCAGCTCAAGGGCGACTACATCGACAAGCTCGGCGATTTTCGCGGCGGCGACTTTGCCTCGGCCGGCGCCGTGGCCCGCTGGCGTCACAGCCTGACCGGCAGCTGGAACTACGGCCCGCTCGGCGCAAGCCTGACCAACCGCTACACCAGCGGTTACCACGACTCGGATCGTGAGACTCACGATTACGTGGGCTCGTACAACGTCTGGGACGTGGCCGGTACCTACACCTGGCGCAAGACCCTGGCGGTGACCCTCGGGGTGAAAAACCTGTTCGACCGCGAGCCGCCATTCAGTAACCAGACCTACACGTTCCAGAGCGGCTATGACCCGAAATACGGCGACCCGTTTGGCCGCACGTTGTACACGCGGGTCAATTACAAGTTCTGAGAAAGATCGGTCAGGGCGGGTTTTAGTAACACATCGTTCTAAACCCCGCCCTATAAAAAGGCCCGGCCTGTTGCACATCACAGTCAGGCAGGCACGTGGTGAAAGGATCTGCCCATGTTTTCCAGAGTCATTCTGTTCAGCGTCGGTCTGTTGCTGAGCCCGGCGCTGTTCGCGGCGCCCCAACACGCCCTCACGGTCTACGGCGAAGCCCCGAAATACGCCCCGGACTTCCAGCACCTGGCCTACGCCAACCCCGATGCGCCCAAGGGTGGAACCTTGCGCCGCTCTTCGCTGGAGAGCGGCCCGTTCGATCACCTGATTCCCTACATCGACAAAGGCACCGGCGTTGCCGACATCGACGGCTGGCTCTATGCGCCGCTGGCCTATCGCAGCAAGGACGAGCCTTACAGCGTCTACGGCCTGGTCGCGCAACGGATGGAGCTGGACGCGGACCGGCGCTGGCTGCGCTTTTACCTCAACCCCAAGGCACAGTTCGAGGACGGCACGCCGATCACCGCCGAAGACGTGCGCTACACCTTCGAGCTGTTCACCACTCAGGGCAGCCTCAAGTATCGCCAGCAGTTTCGCGATGTCGCCGAGGTGCAGGTCGAGTCGCCGACCCAGGTGCGATTCGTGTTCAAGAACAACGAGAGCCGGACCTTGCCGCTGGATCTGGCGACGTTGCCGGTGTTGCCCGAGCATTGGTGGCGCACGCGCAATTTCGCCGATGGCGCAGGCTTCGAGATTCCACCGGGCAGCGGGCCGTACAAGGTCAGCGCGGTGGACGCCGGGCGCAGCGTGAAATTCCAGCGGATCAAGGATTGGTGGGCCAGTGATCTGCCGATCACGCGCGGGCTCTATAACTTCGATCAGTTGAGCGTGGAGTTTTTCGCCGACACCGACGTGTCGCGACAAGTGCTCAAGGCCGGCGGCTTCGATTACAACCGCGAGTTCTCCGCCACCAGTTACACCATCGGTTATGCCGGGGCGGCGCTGGAGCAGGGCAAGTTGCTGCGCGAACATCTTGCACCCGGGGCCGCGCAAGGTACCCAGGGGTTTGCGTTCAATCTGCAGAAGCCGGTGTTTCAGGATCGCCGGGTCCGGCAGGCGATTGCCATGCTCTGGGATTTCGAATGGAGCAACCGGCAGATGATGCGCAGCATGTACCTGCGCCAGCGCAGCTTCTTTTCCCACAGCGCGTTGTCCGCCACCGAATTGCCGGATGCCGAAGAACTGAAAATCCTCGAACCGTGGCGCGGCAAGATTCCCGATGAAGTCTTCAGCCAGGTGTTCGAGGCGCCGCGCACCGACGGTAGCGGCAACATTCGTGCGCAACAGTTGCAGGCGCTGAAATTGCTGGAGGCTGCTGGTTGGAAACCTCGGGGCGATCAACTGGTGAATGCTGCCGGCGAACCGTTGCAATTCACTTTCCTCAACGGCCAGAAGGGCTTCGAGCGCCTGCTGCTTCCCTTCAAGCGCAACCTGGCGCAGATCGGCATCGGTTTCGATATTCGTCAGGTCGACACCGCGCAATACACCAACCGGGTGCGCAGCCGTGACTACGACATGATCGTGGTCGGTTACCCGGTGAGTCAGGCGCCGGGGCGCGAGCTGTTCAACTATTTCGGCTCCGACGGCGCCGATGATCCTGGCTCCAACAACTACATGGTGCTGCGCGACCCGGCGGTGGATGCGCTGCTTGAAGGCGTGGTCCAGGCCGACAATCGCGAGAGCCTGCTGCGCCACGCCCATGCCCTGGATCGGGTGTTGCAGTGGGGCTATTACTGGATTCCCAACTATTACCCGCCGGGGATTTCCACGGTGTGGTGGAACCGTTTCGGTCGCCCGGCGATTGCGCCGCTGTACGACGCCGGCCTCGACACCTGGTGGGAAATCAGCCCGACCGCGCTGACCTCGACGCAGATGCAGCAACAGCAAAAGGAGTACGCCCATGTGGGGTTATAGCCTGCGGCGTCTGCTGCTGATCGTGCCGACCTTGCTGGCGATTCTGCTGGTGAACTTCGTCATCGTGCAGGCCGCGCCCGGTGGCCCGGTCGAGCAGGCCATCGCCCGATTGCAGGGGATTGGTGTCGGTGCGGCGGTGGGTGCCAGTCATGTCGAGAGCATTGGCGGCGAGTCCCGCGCGACCCGTGGCCTGGACCCGAAACTGGTGGCCGAAATCGAACGCCAGTACGGCTTCGACAAAAGTGCCGGCGAGCGTTTGTGGCTGATGCTCAAGAGCTACGCGCAACTGGATTTCGGCAAGAGTTTTTTCCGGGGTGCGACGGTGACCGAGTTGATCTGGCAGAAGCTGCCGGTGACCTTGTCGCTGGGATTGTGGGCGACGCTGATCACTTATCTGGTATCGATTCCGCTGGGCATTCGCAAGGCGGTGCACAACGGCTCGGCGTTCGATGTCTGGAGCAGCGCGGCGATCATCATCGGCTATGCGATGCCCGGTTTTCTGTTTGCGCTGCTGCTGATCGTGGTGTTCGCCGGCGGTACGGCGCTGGACTGGTTTCCGGTGCGCGGGCTGGTCTCGGACAACTTCGCCGAGCTGTCGCTGTGGGGCAAGGTCGCCGATTACTTCTGGCATCTGGTGTTGCCGGTCAGTGCGCTGGTGATCGGCGGATTCGCGACGCTGACGATCCTGACCAAGAACAGCTTTCTCAACGAGATCTCGCGGCTGTACGTGGTCACCGCCCGGGCCAAAGGCCTGAGTGAACGACAGGTGTTGTACGGGCATGTGTTTCGCAACGCGATGCTGCTGGTGGTGGCCGGATTGCCTCAAGCATTGGTCACGGTGTTTTTCGGCGGCTCGTTGCTGATCGAAGTGATCTTCTCCCTCGACGGTCTCGGCCGCCTGAGCTACGAAGCGGCGGTGTCGCGGGATTACCCGGTGGTGTTCGGTTCGCTGTTCATCTTCACCCTGTTCGGGCTCCTGATAAAACTGCTTGGCGACCTGTGCTACACGCTGGTCGATCCGCGCATCGACTTCACCGCGAGGGCTGCCTGATGCTGACGCTTTCTCCAATCGGACAGCGCCGGTGGGCGCGGTTCAAGGCCCATCGGCGCGGCTGGTGGTCGTTGTGGCTGTTTCTTGCGCTGTTCGGCCTGAGCCTGGGCGGCGAACTGGTCGCCAATGACAAACCGCTGCTGGTGACATATCAGGGCGAATGGTATTTCCCGGCGTTCAAGCGCTACACCGAGCAGGATTTCGGCGGTGAGCTGCCGTTCCAGCCCGACTACCGCAGTGCCCAGGTACGTGAACTGATCGAGGGGCAGGGCGGACGGATGTGGTTTGCGCCGATCCCGTTCGGCTACGACACGGCCAACTACGACCTCACCGAACCGGCCCCGAGTCCGCCCACTACTGAAAACTGGCTGGGCACCGACGATCAGGCGCGGGATGTGCTGGCGCGGGTGATATTCGGCACGCGGGTCTCGCTGTTGTTCGCCCTGGCGTTGACGGCGGTGAGTGCGTTGATCGGTATCGCTGCCGGTGCTTTGCAGGGCTATTACGGCGGCTGGGTCGACTTGCTCGGCCAGCGTCTGCTGGAGGTCTGGTCGGGGCTGCCGGTGCTCTATCTGCTGATCATTCTGTCGGGCTTCGTCGAGCCGAATTTCTGGTGGTTGCTGGGGATCATGGCGCTGTTTTCCTGGCTGAGTCTGGTGGACGTGGTGCGCGCCGAGTTCCTGCGCAGCCGGGGGCTCGAGTACGTGAAAGCGGCGCGGGCGCTGGGTGTCGGCGATGCGCAGGTGATCGTGCGGCACATTCTGCCCAATGCCATGAGTGCGACGCTGACGTACCTGCCGTTCATTCTGACCGGAGCGATTGCGACGTTGTCGGCGCTGGATTTTCTCGGCTTCGGCATGCCCGCCGGCAGCGCTTCGCTCGGTGAGTTGATCGGTCAGGGCAAGAACAATCTGCAAGCACCGTGGTTGGGGCTGACGGCATTTTTTGCCCTGGCGCTGATTCTTTCTTTACTCGTATTCATCGGCGAAGCCTGCCGTGATGCTTTCGACCCCAGGACTTGATATGCGTGAACATCTGATCGAAATACGCGACTTGCGGGTGGCGTTCAAAGGGCAGGAAGTGGTGCACGGCATCGACCTCGACATTTGCCCGGGGGAATGTCTGGCGCTGGTGGGCGAGTCGGGTTCCGGCAAGTCGGTGACGGCCCACAGCATCCTGCAACTGCTGGACCCGAACATCACGCAGATCGACGGCAGCATCCGCTACGGCGGCGAAGAATTGCTGGGTGTGCACGAGCGTTACTTGCGGCAACTGCGCGGCAACCGCATCGCGATGATTTTTCAGGAGCCGATGAGTTCTCTAAATCCGTTGCACAGCATCGAGCGGCAACTCGGCGAAAGCCTGGCGCTGCACAAAGGCCTGGCGGGCGCGGCGGCGCGCAAGCGGATTCTGGAGTTGTTGGAACTGGTCGGCATTCAGCGTCCGCGTGAGCGGCTGAAAGCGTATCCGCATCAGCTCTCCGGCGGGCAGCGGCAGCGGGTGATGATCGCCATGGCGCTGGCGTGCGAGCCGCAGTTGCTGATCGCCGATGAGCCGACCACGGCCCTCGACGTCACGGTGCAACGCAAGATTCTGTTGCTGCTCAAGGAACTGCAACAACGGCTGGGCATGGCACTGCTGATCATCAGCCACGACTTGAATCTGGTGCGCACCATCGCCCAGCGGGTGGCGGTGATGCGCGCGGGCGAAATCGTCGAACAGGCAAGCTGCGAGCAATTGTTCCGCGCGCCGCAGCATCCCTACAGCATCGAATTGCTCAACGCCGAACCCGGTGGCGCGGCGTTGTGCCGGGATGCGGCGGAGGATTTGCTCGAGGTTCGCAATCTGAATGTGCGTTTTCCTCTGGGCGGCGGGTGGCTGCGGGCCAAGTCGTATCTGCACGCGGTCAATGGCATCGATCTGAACCTGCAACGGGGAAAGACTCTGGGCATTGTCGGTGAGTCGGGATCGGGTAAATCCACGCTGGGTCAGGCGATCCTGCGCCTGATCGACGCCGACGGCAGCATCCGCTTCAAGGGTGAGGCGCTTGAGCAACTGAGCGGTAAACAATTGCGCCCGCTGCGCAAACGCCTGCAAGTGGTGTTTCAGGATCCGTTCGGCAGCCTCAGCCCGCGCCTGTGCGTGGAGCAGATCATTGCCGAGGGATTGCAGGTGCACAGCGGCTTGAATGCGCAGGCGCGCGAACAGGCCGTGATCGATGTTTTGAAGGAAGTCGGGCTCGACCCGGCGACGCGTCATCGCTATCCCCACGAGTTTTCCGGCGGGCAACGGCAACGCATCGCCATCGCTCGGGCGCTGGTCTTGAAGCCGGATCTGATTCTGCTGGATGAGCCGACCTCGGCGCTGGATCGCACGGTGCAGAAACAGATCGTCGCGCTGTTGCGCCGATTGCAGGAGGAGCACGGTCTGACTTATCTGTTCATCAGTCATGACCTGGCGGTGGTGCGGGCGCTGGCCCACGATCTGATCGTGATGAAGGATGGCGAAGTGGTGGAGCGTGGGGAAACGGCCGGGTTGTTTCATTCGGCCCGACACCCGTATACGCGGGAGCTGCTGGCGGCGTCGTTTGCCGGTGTAAACGCCTGAAACGACAAATCCCGCCACAGGGGCGGGATTTGTTTGCAGACTGGCTGCGGTCTTAAGCCGGGAACAGCTCGGACAGTTTCATCGACAGCATCATGTCGCCTTCAACGCGCAGCTTGCCGCCCATGAAAGCCTGCATGCCGTCGGTTTCGCCGCTGACGATACCTTTCAGGGTTTCGCTGTCCAGCACCAGCGTGCAGTTGGCGTCCGGGTTTTCGCCTTCCTGGATGTCGCAGGTGCCGTCTTTGACGATCAGGGCGTATTGCTTGTCTTCGTCAGTGATGTTGAAACCGAAGACCAGATCCAGACCGGCAGCGGCGGCTGGGTTGAACTTGGCTTGCATTGCTTTTACGGCATCAGCTACGGAGGTCATGGTTCGATCCTTTTTGGTTGATTGCAGCAGGGTCACAGTAATCCGGACTCAGCGAAACGTGATGAGTTCCGGGGCCTTCAGCAGTTGCAAATGTGCATGACTGTTGAAGGAAGCCAGAGCCACCTCGCGACCGCGGAACTTCAGCTGGTTGAGCGAGGTGTTGACGATTTGCCAGTTCAGTTCAAAGGCCTGCCGGGCAGGCATTTGAGTAATGAGGTGGAGCAGGGCGGTGATGGTGCCACCGGAGGTGAACACCGCGATTTTCTGGGTGTTGTCGGCCTGTTCAAGAATCCGCTGCAGCCCGGCCTGTACCCTTTCGACGAAACCCAGCCAGCTTTCCAGGCCCGGTGTGTCATAGGTGCCGGCGAGCCAGCGCTCGATGATCAGGGCGAAGATGCGCTGGAACTCGCCACGGTTTTGCGCGGCGTTGCGCAGGATTTCCAGTGCTTCGGGTTCTTCCGGCAGCATGGCCGGGAGCAGGGCGCGGATCACGGCGTCGGCGTCGAATTCGTTGAAAGCCGAATCGATTTCCAGAGCCGGTACCGGCAGGCCGACAGCGGCGAACTGTTCCAGCGCGCTGTTGGCCGTGTGTTGCTGGCGGCGCAGGTCGCCCGACAGGCAGCGGTCGAAGCTGATTCCGAGTTCGGCGAGGTGACGGCCGAGGATTTCTGCCTGGCGTACACCGGTCGGCGACAGGACGTCATAGTCGTCTGCACCAAAGGAGGCCTGGCCATGTCGAATCAAGTAGATGCTGCCCACGTCCGCGTCATCCCGGTACGTTGAAGGTTGTGGCGAGGTTATGGGGATGACGGTGAGCTGTCAATGAAAAAACATACGCTTGTTTGAAATGCCCGTTCCAGCCTTGTTGCCAGAGGTTTCACGGCTGGCCGACGGGCCGGTGCATGGGTATGCTGGAGCCAATTCCCGCGTGTGTTTCACGACCGCGCATCGTTTGAAGGAGTCACTGTGGAGTTTTTCACTGAATACGCCAGTTTCCTGGCCAAGACCGTGACGCTGGTCATCGCCATTCTGGTGGTGCTGGCGAGTTTTGCTGCGTTGCGCAGCAAGGGCCGGCGCAAATCCGCAGGCCAGTTGCAGGTCAGCAAGCTCAACGATTTCTATAAAGGCCTGCGTGAGCGGCTGGAGCAGACCCTGCTCGACAAGGATCAGCTCAAGGCCTTGCGCAAGGGCCAGGCCAAATCCGAGAAGAAACAGAAGAAGAAACCCGACGCCAAGCCTCGGGTGTTCGTGCTGGACTTCGACGGCGACATCAAGGCTTCCGCCACCGAAAGCCTGCGCCACGAGATCACCGCGCTGCTGACCCTGGCCACGCCGAAGGACGAAGTGGTCCTGCGTCTGGAAAGCGGCGGCGGCATGGTGCACAGCTACGGCCTGGCCTCGTCGCAACTGGCGCGCGTTCGTGAAGCCGGTGTGCCGTTGACCGTGTGCATCGACAAGGTCGCGGCCAGCGGCGGCTACATGATGGCGTGCATCGGCGAGAAGATCATCAGTGCGCCGTTCGCCATCCTCGGTTCCATCGGCGTTGTCGCGCAGTTGCCCAACGTCAACCGCCTGCTGAAAAAGCACGACATCGATTTCGAAGTCCTGACCGCCGGCGAATACAAACGCACCCTGACCGTGTTTGGCGAAAACACCGAGAAGGGCCGGGAGAAGTTCCAGGAAGACCTGGACATCACTCACCAACTGTTCAAGAACTTCGTCGCCCGTTATCGCCCGCAACTGGCGATCGACGAGGTCGCCACCGGTGAAGTCTGGCTCGGCATCGCGGCGCTGGACAAGCAACTGGTCGACGAGCTCAAGACCAGCGATGAATACCTGGCCGAGCGTGCCAAGCAGTCCGAGGTCTATCACCTGCACTACGCCGAACGCAAAAGCCTGCAGGAGCGTATCGGCATGGCGGCGAGCGGCTCGGTTGATCGCGTGTTGCTGAGCTGGTGGAGCCGGCTGACTCAGCAGCGCTTCTGGTAAAAACTTCACACGCCCGTGAGCAATCAGGCTCGCGGGCGTGCTGCATTTTCAGCGGAAGAAGGTGCGGTATATAGTTATTTTATAGTTGCATATTGTTGTTGTTTTGTTGGTTGATTCATCAACTAATCGCGCTGTATTGAAAGAGACTGAAACTTTACTCTGAAAGCTCCTCTCAGAAATAAAGTTGCTAAACATGGATGTTGAAAAGAGTGATTCGATTTCGCCTGTCATGACGCCCGCTCAACAGGGCGTTTTTTTTGACCTGTATAAAAAACAGATTCCTGGCTGGTTGCTGGAGTCTTCGGAAACTGCCCGAAACGATCTTTATGAAAGTTTCAAGACCAGTTTCAAATCCCGTCAAACCGCGCTGGAACAATTGCGCACATTGAAATCCCCTCAGAGCTTTTGCACGCCCCTGCTGGCCAAGGCCATGGCCGAGAAGCTGGGCGAAGACTTTGAGGTCGAAGGGGCGATATTTCAGCATGTGCGCTCTACGTCCAGCCTCTTGGGGCTGCGCAGAAAACTGGTGCTGCCCATCAATCGCGATTTGTTGACCGCGGCCTGCGAGAATTTCGAATTGTCGGAAACCCTGGCCAGCACTTATCACGAGAGTTCCTTGCTGTACATCCCGCAGCAGATAACCGGGCGCAATAATAAGGTATTGTCGATACAGCCTCACGAATTTGCCAGGCTTTGCCGTTATCTGGATCTGGGTAAACAATATCAGAAACATGTGGAAGGGTTCTTCGGTAGCGACAGCGAGGTCGCAAGCTTGCAGGAATCCGCTATCGCCTATTCCAGTGACCAGTTCGATGTCGAGCGGCATATCGCTTATATGCGTGGGCATATCAGTTCCGATGTTTACCACATGCTTGAGTCGGTCAGGAACTCGGATCCTTCAATTAAGCTGGGCAAGAACACCCTGGGTTATCAAAGCCTTGAAATGCTCGGGGTACAGCTCAGGGGGCCGATGTTCATCGGTCCAGTCAGTGAACATACGGATGGCGATTACCGTTGTGTGATCTACACCCCTGGCGATCCCGATCATCCTCTCAAGGAATACCCGACCTTCCAGAAATTCGAGCTCGAGTTGAGCGGGCGTTTACGCAACTCGCAGTTTCGCAGTTTTTTCATGCGCTTTATCCAGATGAAAGACCGTTCGGTTTTCCTCACCGGGCTCGATGTACGACTGTTGAAAGCCCGACCGAACCAGTTTCCCGTTTCCACGACCTTTCTTCCGCTCTCAGGGCTCGATCTCCAGGGTGACGCAAGACAGAACCTGTTTCTCGCGATGTTCGAACACCGCGCGGCGCAGGTTCTGGCCGATACTCGCCTGCTGGTGGTGCCGACGGATGATGAAGACGAGAAAACCCGCCTTGCCAGGCAAGACTCCTATAAAGCCATCGGGCTGAATACCCTGTTGTTCTTTGTGTCCTTCGTGCCGGTCCTTGGCGAGGTCATTTGTGCCGTCGCCGGGATACAGCTGCTCGGTCAGATCTACGAGGGCTTCGACAGTTGGGCCCACGGTGACCAGGAACATGCCACCGATTGCCTGTTCGACACGCTTGAAAACCTGATCCTCATGGCGGGTTTTGCCGCTGGCGGTGTTGCTGTCGGCAAAGCCTACACAGTCGTGCGTTCGTCGAGTTTCATGCAGGGACTTCGGCGCGTTCCGGCTGGCCCAATGTCTTATCGCCTGTGGAATCCGGACATGGCGGCTTACCGTCAGCGCGAGTCATTGCCGCGCAGTCTTGCTGCGGATGCGCAAGGGTTGGTGTGGCGTGCAGACAACCGCTATTTGCCGCTGGGCCCCGATGCTTACGCGGTGCGTCCGGTTACCGGCACCGGTCTGTGGGAGGTCCATGACCCGCAACTGCCCGGGCGTTATTCACCGTTGCTTGAGACCAATGGAGCTGGCGCCTGGCGTCATGACTCCGAGCTGCCGAACGATTGGAGTTCGTTGACCCTGTTTCGTCGCCTGGGTTTTCGCGAGGAAAGGATTTCAGACATCCGTGCCCTGCAAGTCATCGCGGCCAGTGGGATCAGCCAGGCGGCCATGCAAAAGCTGTTTGTCGAACGCGGCAAGCCAATGGCGATGCTCACGGACTCGGTGAGGCGCTTTCGTGCGGACACCGATGCCAGTCAGTTCATGGCGCAAATTGAAACGTCCGCGTCCGCCTCATTGGCGGATGCCGATCTGCAGCTGTATTTGCTGACAGGGGCAGGTCGCTGGCCACAGGACATGGCCATCCTTGTGAAGGACATCACTGGTAACGAAGTGACACGCTATGGCGCAGACAAGACTGCTCGCCAGGTGAGCCTCAGTGAGGATGCACTTCGCAACGGTCAGTTTTATGCACCTCTCCTGGCGGCACTCAGCGACAGTGAGCGCACTCGCTTGCTGGGTTCGGCCACCGTGGATTCGAAAAACCAGATTGCGTTACTGGGCAAGCACATTGCCGGGCTGGCGCCGCGGATGCGCATGGCGATGATGGACCGGTTGTTCCGGCGGACCGACGTTTGCGAGCTTTCCAGAGGCGAGTCGATCATCAAGGCGTTTCCAGGGCTTTCAGCCAGTGTTGCCGACGAACTGGTACAACACGCCGATGCGCGTGAATGGGCGCAGCTTGAATCCGATATCGTACCGTTGCGTCTGGCCGAGGAGGCCAGGCGCTATCAGCTGGTACAGCGGTTGAACCGCGCTTACGAGGGGTTATATCTGGACGCCGCCAGTGGGCGCGATCCCGACATGCTGGTACTCGACACCTTGAGCCATTTGCCGGGCTGGCCTGGCGATGTATTTGTCGAAATTCTGGACTGGGGTGTGTACGCCGATCAGCGGGCCGTCGTTGGCCCGAGCGACGCTACACACAAAGTGCTTGTCGAAGCCTATGCCGAGCGTTATCAGGTTCAGGATGCGCGCAACAATAGCGTCTCCAGTCATCCGTCACGCACCCGGGCGAATTTTTTCCAGGCGCTGTGGGAAAGCCTTCCTGCCCACAGTCGCAAGGCCATCGGCGTTGAAACGGACGTCGACGGCACGGGCTTGCGCCAGAAAATCACTGCATTGGCGCTGCAGCGGCGCGAAGCCTTCGCCAAGGTGCTGGAAATTGCACCGGTGCGCTCGAGTTACCGTTCACCCATGAGGCTGGCAGATCCCCGGATCGAACAGGTCACAGACGAACAATCGGCACCTTCAAGTCCATCTCTGGGCATTTCGCCCGCGCTCGTGCGTCGAGCGCAGGAGTTGTACCCGACCCAATCAACCGCACAGATCAAACGTTTCGTGACCTCACTGGGCGCCGACGAAGTGTTGGCCATCAGATCGCTTGAGCGGTTGCGCGAACAATACCGGAAGATGGTGGAAACCCTGGAGCGCTGGACTCATCGTGACACGTATTATCAGGATGAAGAAGGGCCCAGGCTCAAGGTTCCAGTCCACAGCAAGGCCCGGGCCATGCAAGCCATTCTGCGCGCGTGGCGCAAGGAAACCCGCGACGCGTCACACCCGAGGCATCCGACCTACAATCTGACGCTCGATGCGGTGCCGTTGGGGGATATGCCGACCCTTATCGGTGACTTTGCCCACATCACCGCGCTGGAAATGAGCCGCGTTGGCGCCAGTGCAGGGTTGAACACGTTTCTGCGTAATTTTCCCGGACTGAGGGTGCTGAACCTGTCAGGAAACGGACTTACACGCATCCCTGTCGCGATCGGGGAGATGCCGGGGCTGACAGGTCTGGATCTGAGCAACAACCGTATCCGGCTTACTCAGCAGACGATTGTAGAGCTGGCCGGCAAGCATCACCTGCACACACTGGATCTGGGCTTCAACCCGCTCCTGGGGCGCACTCCGGATGTCAGTGCGATGCGCAATCTGCGCCACCTGAATCTGCGCAACACCGGCATTACCCAATGGCCCGCGACCGATGCGCTTGCGCACCTGGAATCAGTCGATCTGCGCAACAACCAGATCGTCGATATCCCGTCTTCCGTGTTCACCTCCCGCGCGGTACTGAATCGGGGCACCACGATCGATGGCAATCCGTTGTCGACAGAAAGCCTGCAAGCCATCGCTGCGTACCAGCAGTCACAAGGTATAAGTCTGGGCGTCACCATCACTGAGTACACCAGCACCGCACGACTGGCCGGTGATCGGGAAGGGGCGGGATGGGTAAACGGCTTGCCGACGGTGGAGATCGGTCGGGCGAAGCAAGTGTTGTCGTCACTGTCGGCCGATCCGGACTCGAGAGACTTTTTTGAAGTGCTCATGCAACTGCGTGAAACGTCCGATTACGCCCGAACCCGCGAACAGCTCGGGCAGCGAGTATGGAATGTACTGGAAGCTGCCTGCGAGGACGACTCGTTGCGTCGCGCACTGTTTCGCATGGCCCGCACAGGCTGGAGCAATGCGCCCAATGTTGCGGGACTGTTCAGCGATCTGGAGGTCAGGGTTCTGTGTTATCGGGCAGCGGCGGCGGCCCGCACCGGTACACAGACGCTCGAAGGCGATCTGGTTCGTCTGTTGCGCGGGCTGTTCCGGTTGCAGCAGGTAGAAAAACAGGCGTTGCTCGATATCGCGCGGCGTTCCCGCGCAGGAGCTTTCACTCAACGTCAGGCACTGGATATCAGCCTGATTTATCGGGTGCGACTGGCGCAACGCCTGGCGTTGCCGGCACAACCCACAGAGCTGAATGTGCCACTGGATGCCGAGGTGACCGATGCGCAGATCGATCACGCCTACCTGGAGGTGGTCAGGGCCGAGCAGACGACGCAGCTCTCGGAGTCAGTCAGCAGGCAGGAGTTCTGGGCCGAGTATCTGCTGACGACACGTCAGGATGCATTTACCAGCGTTCTCGATCGCAGCGCTCTAGCGTTTGCGCGACTGGAAGCGCAAGTCGGACTTTCTCGTGAGGCAGCCAGCCAGCAAATGACGACGATTTTCGACAACTTCAGAAATGAAAGCCTGGAACTGCGCAAACAGCTGACCAATGCGGCACTGGCGAGGCATCCAGGGCTGAGCTTGCCGGTCACGCCGGGCCCGAACAGATTGGGAACGAGAGAGGGATAACACAGCGACCTCGAGCCCGCCGATGCGGGCTCGAGGTAGACGTACGATCAGCGGCGACGGAACAGCGGCAGCGGTTCGTCAGTGGCGGCCTGATAGGTCACCGAGAAGTCCTTGAGGCTTTCCAGTGCGTCGTACGGGTCTTTGTCTGCGCGCAGGGCGAAGGCATCGAAACCGCAACGGCGCATGTAGAACAGCTGGTCGCGCAGTACGTCGCCAATCGCCCGCAATTCGCCTTTGAAACCGTAACGGTCACGCAGCAGGCGGGCGTTGGAGTAGTTGCGACCATCGGTGAACGCCGGGAAGTTCAGGGCAATCACCTGGAACTCATTGACGTCGTCACCGATTTCTTCGGCTTCTTCATCGGCGTCCAGCCAAACACCCAGACCGCCATCGCGCGCCTTGAGCATGCGGGCGTGTTCACGCCACAGCTGCAACGGGACGATCAGGTCGTCGCAATTGCTGATTTCGTCGATGTTGAAATCCTTGGGCAGCAGGTGCCAGGTTTCGTCGACGACCTCGTTGTTCTTAATGATTCGCTGCATAGACGCGTTCCTTGAAGAGGTCGATGCCAATACGCTGGTAGGTGTCGATGAAGCGCTCGTCTTCGGTGCGCTGTTCCACGTACACGTCGATCAGCTTGGAGATCACGTCCGGCATGTCGTCCTGGGCGAACGACGGGCCGAGGATCTTGCCCAGGCTGGCGTCACGGCTGGCGCTGCCGCCGAGCGAGACCTGGTAGAACTCTTCACCTTTCTTGTCCACACCGAGGATGCCGATGTGGCCGACGTGGTGGTGACCGCAGGCGTTCATGCAACCGGAGATGTTCAGGTCCAGTTCACCGATGTCGAACAGGTAGTCCAGGTCGTCGAAACGGCGCTGGATCGATTCGGCGATCGGGATCGACTTGGCGTTGGCCAGGGAGCAGAAATCACCGCCAGGGCAGCAGATGATGTCGGTCAACAGGCCGATGTTCGGCGTGGCGAAGCCACCTTCACGCAGTTCGCCCCACAGGGTGAACAGCTGGCTCTGCTCGACGTCGGCCAGAATGATGTTCTGCTCGTGGGAGGTGCGCAGTTGACCGAAGCTGTAGCGGTCGGCCAGGTCGGCGACGGCATCGAGCTGCTTGTCGGTGATGTCGCCCGGCGCAACGCCGGTCGGCTTCAGGGACAGGGTCACGGCCACATAACCCGGCTTCTTGTGCGCCAGGGTATTGCGGGTGCGCCAGCGGGCGAAGCCCGGATGCTCTTTGTCGAGGGCGGCCAGTTCGGCGTCTTGATTGCTCAGCGCCTTATAGTCCGGGTCGACGAAGTGTTTGGCCACGCGATGAACTTCGGCTTCGGTCAGTGTGGTCTGGCCGCCGCGCAGGTGTTCCATCTCGGCATCGACTTTCTGGGCGAAGACTTCTGGAGTCAACGCCTTGACGAGGATCTTGATCCGCGCCTTGTATTTGTTGTCACGACGGCCGTAGCGGTTGTAGACCCGCAGGATGGCATCGAGGTAGCTCAACAGGTCCTGCCATGGCAGGAATTCGTTGATGAACGCGCCGACCACCGGGGTACGGCCCAGACCACCGCCGACCAGCACGCGGAAACCGAGTTCGCCAGCAGCGTTGTGCACCGGCTCAAGACCGATGTCGTGGACTTCGATGGCCGCACGGTCGGAGGTCGAACCGTTGACGGCGATCTTGAACTTGCGCGGCAAGTAAGCGAATTCCGGGTGGAAGGTCGTCCATTGACGAACAATCTCGCACCACGGACGCGGGTCGATCAGTTCATCGAACGCGACACCGGCGAACTGGTCGGTGGTGACGTTGCGCAGGCAGTTGCCGCTGGTCTGGATCGCGTGCATCTGCACGGTGGCCAGCTCGGCGAGAATCTCCGGGATGTCTTCCAGCGCCGGCCAGTTGAACTGCACGTTCTGGCGGGTACTGATGTGGGCGTAGCCCTTGTCATAGTCGCGGGCGATTTTTGCCATCATGCGCATCTGACGCGAAGTCAGCTGGCCGTAAGGCACCGCCACGCGCAACATCGGCGCGAAACGCTGGATATACAGGCCATTTTGCAGGCGCAGGGGGCGGAATTCTTCTTCGCTCAGCTCACCTGCCAGATAGCGTCGGGTCTGATCACGGAACTGCTTGACGCGGTCCTCGATGATCCGCTGATCGTACTCGTCGTATACGTACATATAAGTCCTGTTCTCAGGCTTTGGCCACTCGGAAAACGCTGCGTTTTCGCTTGCTGGAGTCCGATGGTTCCTCTGCAATTCTGCGCGCACGGCCGCGCACTCCATGACGGAGCCGGGGCAATATACCCGTTTGCAGTTATGCGCAAAAGTGATGTTTGAGTATATGGAAAGAACCAAATCGCCTAACGAGAATCACTGTCAACTAACCCACATTTGTAGTGCGGACAATCATCGTCTTAACTGTGGTCGAGTCTTTCTGCAATCACCGATAAAACCGACAAGAGGCGATGCAATGAGCAACCCAACCAAGGCAAGGAAAAGCGATAGCAGCGTCGATGCATGGGCCATTCTGTTCCTGATCATTCTGGTCGTTGGAACGGCGGTGTTTTGGGTCAGCCATCAGTAAAACGACTCGTCCGGGCCCGCCTCCGACGATTGTCGGACAAAAGGCGGGATGAAGCGCCAAAGGCCAGGCGATGAGTGGCTATAATGCGCGGCCATTTTTCCTCGGGCCCGGATGATTCATGTTCAAGCTTCTCCACCTCAGCCTGCTGCTGTTCGGCGCGGTTTTCGGTACCTGCGCGCGTGCAGAGTCAGTGCTGTTCCTGAATCCGGGCTCGACGCAGGAAGCGTTCTGGGTCAGCTACTCGCAATTCATGCAGGCTGCCGCCCGGGATCTGGGCATCGACCTGCGCATCCTCTACGCCCAACGCCAGCCGGAACTGACCCTGGCGCAGGCGCGACTGGCCCTGCAGGGGCCTGAACGCCCGGATTATCTGGTGTTCGTCAACGAACAGTACGTGGCGCCGCAGATTCTGCGCATGGCCAACGACAGCGGTGTGAAGCTCTTTATCGTCAATTCGGCCCTGACGCCCAACCAGCAGGCGCTGGTGAGCGACCGCGCGGATCGCATCGGCAGCCTGGTGCCCAATGACGAGGAGGGCGGCTACCTGATGATGAAGGAACTGATTCGTCTGCATCCAGCCGTGGCGCCCGGTGAAAGCATCGACCTACTGGCGTTTTCCGGCCTGAAGATCACGCCCTCGGCGCAACTGCGCGAAAAAGGTATGCAGCGAGCGCTGGCCGAGCATCCTCAAGTGCGTTTGCGCCAACTGGTCTACGGCGGCTGGACGCAACAGCGGGCCTACGAGCAGGCGAAGCAATTGCTGGTTCGCTACCCGGACGTGTCACTGGTGTGGGCGGCCAATGATGAAATGGCCTTCGGGGCGATGCGCGCCGCGTCCGAGGTCGGCAAGGTGCCGGGCAAGGACGTATTGTTCAGCGCGGTCAACACCTCGCACGAGGCCTTGCAAGCCATGGTCGACGGTCGCCTGAGCGCATTGCTCGGCGGGCATTTCACCCTCGGTGGCTGGGCGCTGGTCGAGTTGCACGATCACGCGCAAGGCGTCGATCTGAATCAGTACGGCGGTCGCGACCGGCAAATTTCGCTGTTGCAACTGATCGACAAGGATCATGCCCGCCGAATGCTGGCCATGGGCACATCCCCGGACTACGGCGTGCGCTTTCGCAAGCTCTCGGCGAAGGGCCGTCCGGTGTCGTATCGCTATCCATTCAATCTGCAGACGTTGATGCGCTGAACGGGTCAGACGCCCGCCAGATGCACCACCAGTTGCACGATGCCAAACAGCGTCAGGGCAAAAACTGCCGTGAACGCAATGCCCAGGAAGATGAAGTGGCTGGGCTTTCCATGGGTGAAGTCCCTTGCCCGGTTCTTGCCGCTCTGCACCCCGAACGCCGCCGCCATGACGCTGTGCAGCATCTGCCAGAAGGTCGGTGGCTTGTTGTCGACTGGATCGTCCATAAATCCCCCGTCTGCCGTGTGTGTCAGACAAGCATAGCCAACCATCTGGAGAACACCGCAAAACGAACTGTGGGAGCGACGGTGCGACGATCCGACTTGCTCGCGATGGCGGCGCGCCATTCAACATTAATGCTGAATGATCGACCGTTTTCGCGAGCAAGCTCGCTCCCACAGGGTATTTCGTGAAGCTGTATTAGTTGTCGTAACCCAGATTAGGCGCCAGCCAGCGCTCGGTCAGGCTCAGTTCCTGGCCTTTGCGCGAGGTGTAGCTCTGCACCTGATCCTTGTCGACCTTGCCCACCGCGAAGTATTGCGCCTGCGGATGGGCGAAGTACCAGCCGCTGACCGCTGCCGCCGGGAACATTGCGTAGTGCTCGGTCAGGAACACGCCGCTGCGACCGGCGCGCATTTCCTGGGCCTCAGGGTCGAGCAGGGCGAACAGTGTGGCCTTCTCGGTGTGATCCGGGCACGCCGGATAGCCCGGGGCAGGGCGGATGCCGGAATACTGCTCTTTGATCAGCGCTTCGTTGTCGAGGGCTTCATCCTTGGCGTAACCCCAATGCTCTTTACGCACCTGCTGGTGCAGCCACTCGGCGCAGGCTTCGGCCAGACGGTCGGCGAGGGCCTTGACCATGATCGAGTTGTAATCGTCGCCAGCGTCCTGATAGGCCTTGGCCACTTCTTCGGCGCCGATGCCGGCGGTGGTGATGAAACCACCGACATAGTCGGTCACTTCACTGTCCTTCGGCGCGACGAAGTCGGCCAGCGAGAAGTTCGGTTTACCGTCGGTCTTGATGATCTGCTGGCGCAGGTGATGCAGGCGTGCCATCGGCTTGCCGTCATCGCCGTACAGCTCGATATCGTCGTCATGGACCTGATTGGCCGGCCAGAAGCCGAACACCGCACGGGCGCTGATCAGCTTCTCGTCGATCAGCTTGGTCAGCATCTCGCGGGCGTCCTTGTACAGCGAGGTCGCCGCTTCACCGACCACTTCGTCTTCAAGGATGCGCGGGAACTTGCCGGCCAGGTCCCAGGAGATGAAGAACGGCGTCCAGTCGATGTATTCGGCCAGAACGTTGAGGTCGATGTTGTCCAGCACGCGGGTGCCGGTGAAGGTTGGTTTGACCGGGGTGTACGTGGCCCAGTCAAACTGCGGTTTTTTCGCGATCGAGGCCGCGTAGCTCAGACGCTCGGTACGGGCGCTGCGGTTGGCGGTGCGCTCGCGGACGTCGATGTACTCTTCGCGGGTCTTCTGAACGAAACCGGCTTTCAGTTCCTTGGACAGCAGCTGCGTCGCCACGCCCACGGCGCGGGAGGCGTCGGTCACGTAGACCACCGCGTCGTTGCTGTACTTCGGCTCGATCTTCACCGCCGTGTGCGCCTTGGAGGTGGTCGCGCCGCCGATCATCAGCGGCAGGTGGAAGTCCTGACGCTGCATCTCGCGGGCCACGTGGACCATTTCATCCAGCGACGGAGTGATCAGGCCGGACAGGCCGATGATGTCGCACTTCTGCTCCTTGGCCACCTGCAGGATTTTCTCGGCCGGGACCATTACGCCGAGGTCGACGATGTCATAGCCGTTGCAACCCAGTACCACGCCGACGATGTTCTTGCCGATGTCGTGTACGTCGCCTTTCACGGTGGCCATGAGGATCTTGCCCTTGGCTTCCGGCTTGTCGCCTTTTTCCAGTTCGATGAACGGAATCAGGTGAGCCACAGCCTGCTTCATCACACGGGCGGATTTCACCACCTGCGGCAGGAACATTTTGCCGGCGCCGAACAGGTCACCGACGATGTTCATGCCGGACATCAGCGGGCCTTCGATCACTTCGATCGGGCGCGCGAACGACTGACGGGATTCTTCGGTGTCTTCGACGATGTGAGTGGTGATGCCTTTGACCAGCGCATGCTCCAGACGCTTGTTGACGTCCCAGCTGCGCCACTCTTCGGTCTCGGCTTCCTTGACGCTGCCGTCGCCCTTGTACTTGTCGGCGATGGCGAGGAGGGCGTCGGTGCCTTCCGGGGTGCGGTTGAGGATCACGTCTTCAACGGCGTCGCGCAGTTCCTGCGGGATCTGGTCGTAGATCTCCAGCTGACCGGCGTTGACGATGCCCATGGTCAGGCCGGCGCGGATCGCGTACAGCAGGAACACCGAGTGGATCGCCTCGCGCACCGGGTTGTTGCCGCGGAACGAGAACGACACGTTGGACACGCCGCCGGAGCTCAGGGCGTACGGCAGTTCGTCGCGGATGTAGGCACAGGCGTTGATGAAGTCCACAGCGTAGTTGTTGTGTTCTTCGATACCGGTGGCCACGGCGAAGATGTTCGGGTCGAAGATGATGTCTTCCGGCGGGAAGCCGACTTCGTTGACCAGAATGTCGTAGGAGCGTTTGCAGATTTCTTTCTTGCGCGCTTCGGTGTCGGCCTGACCGGCTTCGTCGAACGCCATCACTACCACGGCGGCGCCGTAGCGCTTGCACAGCTTGGCGTGGTGGATGAACTGCTCGACGCCTTCTTTCATGCTGATCGAGTTGACGATGCCCTTGCCCTGAATGCACTTGAGGCCGGCTTCGATCACTTCCCACTTCGAGGAGTCGATCATGATCGGTACGCGGGAGATGTCCGGCTCGCCAGCAATAAGATTGAGGAAGGTCACCATGGCCTTCTTCGAATCGAGCATCCCTTCGTCCATGTTGATGTCGATCACCTGGGCGCCGGCCTCGACCTGCTGCAGGGCGACTTCCAGGGCTTCGGTGTAGTTGTCTTCACGGATCAGGCGGGCGAATTTAGCGGAACCGGTGATGTTGGTCCGCTCGCCGACGTTGACGAACAGCGAGCTGCGATCGATGGTGAACGGCTCCAGACCCGACAGGCGGCAAGCCTTGTGAATGTCCGGAATCTGCCGTGGCGCGTAACCGGCGACGGCTTTGGCGATGGCTTCGATGTGGCCCGGCGTGGTGCCGCAGCAACCGCCGACGATGTTGAGGAAACCGCTTTGGGCGAACTCTTCGATGACTTTGGCGGTGTCCACCGGCAGCTCGTCGTACTCGCCGAATTCGTTCGGCAGGCCGGCGTTCGGGTGCGCCGAAACGTGGGTGCTGGCCTTGTCCGACAGCTCTTCCAGGTACGGACGCAGTTCGCGGGCACCGAGGGCGCAGTTCAGGCCGACCGAAATCGGTTTGGCGTGGGCCACGGAGTTCCAGAACGCTTCGGTGGTCTGGCCCGACAGGGTACGGCCGGAGGCGTCGGTGATGGTGCCGGAAATCATGATCGGCAACTCGAAGCCCAGTTCTTCGAACACGCCTTGCACGGCGAAGATCGCGGCTTTGGCGTTGAGGGTGTCGAAGATGGTTTCGATCAGGATCAGGTCGGCGCCGCCCTCGATCAGGCCTTTGGTGGCCTCGGTGTAGTTTTCCACCAGCTCATCGAAGGTGACGTTGCGATAGCCCGGGTTGTTGACGTCCGGCGACAGCGAGCAGGTGCGGCTGGTGGGACCGAGCACGCCGGCGACGAAGCGCGGCTTGGCCGGGTTCTCGGCGGTCTTGGCGTCGGCGACCTTGCGCGCCAGTCGTGCGCCTTCTACGTTGAGTTCGTAGGCCAGTTCTTCCATGCCGTAGTCGGCCATGGAAATCCGGGTGGCGTTGAAGGTGTTGGTCTCGAGGATGTCGGCGCCGGCATCCAGATAGGCTTTTTCGATCCCGCCGATCACGTCCGGACGGGTGATGACCAATAGGTCGTTGTTGCCCTTGACGTCGCTCGGCCAGTCGGCGAAGCGTTTGCCGCGATAATCCTGCTCTTCGAGCTTGTAGCTCTGGATCATCGTGCCCATGCCGCCGTCGAGAATCAGGATGCGCTCTTTGAGAGCTTGCTTGAGAGCTTGAAGGCGGACGCTGCGATCGGACATTGGGACTACTCGAAAAAGACCATGACGAAGGAGCGGGATCATAACAAACCTGTGCCGATTTAGAGCATGTGGCGCTTTTGCATGAATATCGCTCATGTTGGCACGGGCGTCATAGCGGTAGAATCGCGGCGTTTTTCTTCAGGATCAGGATCAGGGATATGTCGTACCGCGTCATCAGCATTGCATTGCTGTTTTTAAGCTTTGGCGCGGCGGCGCAGAGTCCCGCTATTTCTTCTCCTATCTCCTACACCCGAGACATCCAGCCGATCTTCACCGAGAAGTGCGTGGCCTGCCATGCGTGTTACGACTCTGCCTGTCAGTTGAACCTTGGCAGCGGCGAAGGCGCGGCCCGTGGCGCGAGCAAGATGCCGGTCTACGATGGCGAACGCACCCAGGCGGCACCGACCACGCGGCTGTTCTATGACGCCTTCGGCAAACGCGCCTGGCAGCAGAAAGACTTCTATTCGGTGCTCGACGCCCAAGGCAGCCAGGCCGCACTGATGGCGCGCATGCTGGAACTGGGACACAAAACGCCGCTGACCCCCAACGCCAAACTGCCGGAAGACATCGTGCTGGGCCTCAACCGCGAGAACCTGTGCGCGATGCCCGCCGAGTTCGACGGTTATGCCGGCGCCCATCCGAAAGAGGGCATGCCGCTGGCGGTGACCGGCCTGACCGATCAGCAATATCAGACGCTGCAACGCTGGCTGGCGTCCGGCGCGCCGATCGACGAGCAAGGCCTGGCGCCGAGCGCTAAAGAGGCGCTGCAGATCGTCCAGTGGGAAAACCTGCTCAACCAGCCCGGCGCGCGGGAAAGTCTGGTCGGGCGCTGGCTGTACGAGCACTGGTTCCTGGCGCACATCTATTTCAAGGACGGGGAGCCGGGGCATTACTTCCAGTGGGTGCGTTCGCGCACACCGACCGGCCAGCCGATCGATCTGATCGCCACGCGCCGCCCGAACGACGATCCGGGCACTCAGGTGTATTACCGCCTGTGGCCGGTGCAGGGCGTGATCGTGCACAAGACCCACATCACCTATCCGCTGAGCGCAGCGAAGATGGCGCGGGTCAAAAGCCTGTTCTACAACGGCAACTGGCAGGTCAACGCCTTGCCGGGCTACGGGCCGCAGAGCCGGGCCAACCCGTTCGCGACCTTCGAGGCGATCCCGGCGCAGGCGCGCTATCAGTTCATGCTCGATAACGCCGAATACTTCGTGCGCACCTTTATTCGCGGCCCGGTGTGCCGTGGGCAGATCGCGACCGACGTGATCCGCGACAACTTCTGGGCGCTGTTCCAGGCACCGGAACACGATCTGTACATCACCGACCCGAACTATCGCGGCCAGGCCACGCCATTGCTGGCCATGCCGGGGCAGAACGACGATGTCGGCAGTGTCCTGAGCCTGTGGCACAACTACCGCAACAAGCGAAACAAATACGAAGCCCTGCGCCGTGACAGCTACGCCGACTTGCCGGCACCGAGCTGGTCGACCCTGTGGGCCGGCAACGACAACGCCTTGCTCAGCATCTTCCGCCACTTCGACAGCGCCTCGGTGACCAAAGGCCTGATCGGCGAAGTGCCGCAGACCATGTGGCTGTTCGACTATCCGCTGCTGGAGCGCACCTATTACCAGTTGGCGGTGAATTTCGATGTGTTCGGCAACGTTTCCCATCAGGCGCAAACGCGCTTGTATTTCGACCTGATCCGCAACGGTGCCGAACAGAACTTCCTGCGCCTGATGCCCGCCGACTCCCGCGAGGGTTACCTCGACGATTGGTACCAGAGCAGCGGCCAGTTCAAGATGTGGCTCGATTACGAAGCCATCGATGACGATAAGCCAACCGCGCTGAAACTCGACGAGAAAGACCCGAAGCACGATTTCGCCATGCAATTGCTAGCGCGCTACGGCGATCTCAATGCGCGTCCGGATCCGATCAACCGCTGCGAAGACGCTTATTGCTCGCGCCCGAACATTGATCCGGCGTTGCAGAACGCCGAGCAGGCCCTCAGTCGCCTGACTTCGCGCCCGGCAGCCGGCCTGAAAGTGATCGATCAATTGCCGGAAGCGACCATGCTTCGGGTTGAAACCCGCAGCGGCAAGCGCGAGGTCTACAGCCTGCTGCGCAACCGTGCGCACAGCAACGTGGCGTTCCTGCTCGGTGAATCGCTGCGCTATCAACCGGGGCTGGACACGCTGACGATCTATCCGGGTGTGCTAAGCAGCTACCCGAATTTCATGTTCAACATCCCGGCGGATCAGGTGCCGGCGTTTGTCGATGCCATGGAGAGTGCGAAGGACGCCGCGCAGTTCGAGAAAATCGTCGAACGTTGGGGTATCCGCCGCAGCCATCCGCAGTTCTGGTTCTATTTCCATGATTTGAGCCAGTACATCCACGAAACCGACCCGGTGGAAGAGGGTGTGCTGGACATGAACCGGTACGAGAATCTTTGATCGTTTGAGCGATGGCGGTTGTCCCAATCCTGTGAAGTACGGGATCGGGAGCACCATCGATGTTGATTTCAGTGCAGACCCTGCGAGCGCTCGCCGCGTGGGCGGTGGTCTGCCATCACTTCATGCAGATTTTCTTCGACTTCGAGGCGCGCGGGCCGATAGGCCAGCTGTTCATCGACAAGGGCGCCGTGGGCGTCGATATCTTTTTCGTGATCAGCGGGCTGGTGATTTTCCTGTCCACCGAAGGCAAGGCGCTGCCGCCGGCGCGGTTTCTGTTGTATCGACTGTTTCGCATTGTCCCGGCGTATTGGCTCTACACGGTGCTGATGGCGTTGCTGGTGGTGTTCGCCCGGCCGTTGCTGCCGGATCAGACGGTGGACTGGAGTCATTTGCTGCTGTCGTTGCTGTTTATCCCGACCGAAAATCCCGGCGGCTACGGGATCTACCCGACCCTGAATGTCGGCTGGACCCTGAATTACGAAATGCTGTTCTACGTGCTGTTCGCCTGGGCGCTGTTGTTCCGGCTGCAAGTGCGCTTGCTGGTGGTCGCGGCGCTGCTGTTTGCGGTGTGCCAGGCCTGGACCGGGTTTGGCTGGGTCAGCGAGTTTTATCGCTCGGACATCGTTTATGAGTTCCTGCTGGGGATCGGCATCGGCATGCTTTACCGTCGCGGCTGGATCGGGCCGGCGCTGTGGCTGCCGTTACTGGGGATCGGTGCGGGGTTGCTGGCGATCTATCACCTGCCGCCGGAACCCCGATTGCTGAACTGGGGCGTGCCCAGTGCGGTGCTGGTCATGGCCAGCATGGCGCTCGAACGTCATGTCGAGCGCAACAGGCTGCTGAAGCTGCTGGGTGACTGTTCTTACTCGGTGTATCTGATGCACGTGCTGGTGCTGTCGGCCGGCGGTTATCTGGCCCGACGCTACGGGATCAACCCGTATTTGATGTTTGTCGTCTGTGCGCTGGCCATCGCTATCGGTTCGTGGCTGAGCTACGAATGGGTGGAAAAACGCAGTTATCAATGGCTTAAAGCGCGGATTGACGGAGAACCTGGCGCCTAGCCGATTTGCGAACTATTCCTACGTAAATACTAGGACTTTGTGCCGCGCGCCGATTGGCGTAAACTCCGCCTCAAGCCTGCGAGGAGTCTCCATGACCGCTATTACCATTACCGACGCCGCCCATGATTACCTGGCCGATCTGCTCTCCAAGCAGAACACCCCGGGCATCGGCATCCGCGTTTTCATCACCCAGCCTGGCACCCAGTACGCCGAAACCTGCATTGCCTACTGCAAGCCGGGCGAAGAGAAACCTGAAGACACGGCGCTGGGGCTGAAAAGCTTCACCGCTTACATCGACTCGTTCAGCGAAGCGTTCCTCGATGATGCCGTCGTCGACTACGCCACCGACCGCATGGGCGGCCAACTGACCATCAAGGCACCAAACGCCAAAGTCCCGATGGTCAACGCCGACAGCCCGATCAACGAGCGCATCAACTACTACCTGCAAACTGAAATCAACCCGGGGCTGGCCAGCCACGGCGGGCAGGTCAGCCTGATCGACGTGGTTGAAGACGGCATTGCCGTGCTGCAGTTCGGCGGCGGTTGCCAGGGCTGCGGCCAGGCGGACGTAACCCTGAAGGAGGGCATCGAGCGCACCTTGCTTGAGCGCATTCCGGAGCTCAAGGGCGTGCGCGACGTGACCGACCACACGCAGAAAGAAAACGCCTACTACTAAGGTGTTCGCTGCGGCATAAAAAACGGCGCCCCGTGAGCGCCGTTTTTTATGCGTGAGATTCAATGACGCCTTCGCGAGCAAGCCCGCTCCCACATTTGGAATGCGATCAAATGTGGGAGCGGGCTTGCTCGCGAAAGGGCCGTCATGGGCGGTAAAGATGTGCATGCCCGGCGCGATACAGCGACGACTCACTGAAATGATCGCTGCCCAACACCCGCCCAACCAGAATCAACGCCGTACGCCGAAACCCCTTCGCCGCCACTTTCCCGGCAATATCCTCCAGCGTCCCGACCACCCAGTCCTGATCCGGCCACGTCGCCCTATGAATCACCGCGATCGGGCAATCCGCGCCGTAATGCGGCAGCAGCTCAGCCAGGATCTTCTCCAGATGATTGACCCCCAGATGAATCGCCATGGTCGCCCCGTGCTGCGCCAGATTGCCGAGCTCTTCGCCAACCGGCATCGCGGTCTTGTCCGCATATCGGGTCAGGATCACGCTTTGCGAGATGTCCGGCAGGGTCAGTTCGGCGCCCAACAGCGCGGCGCACGCGGCGGTGGCGGTCACACCGGGAATGATCTCGAACGGAATATCCAGCTCGCGCAAATAACGAATCTGCTCGCCAATGGCGCCATACAGACTCGGATCCCCCGAATGTACCCGCGCCACATCCTGTCCCTTGGCGTGGGCGGCCTTGATCAGGTCGATGATCTGCTCCAAGTGCAGCTCGGCGCTGTTGACCACGGTTTCAGCGCAATGACCTTCCAGCACCGCCGTCGGCACCAGCGAACCTGCGTAGATGATCACCGGGCAACTGCGGATCAGCCGCTGGCCTTTGACAGTGATCAGTTCCGGGTCGCCGGGGCCGGCGCCGATGAAGTAAACGGTCATCGTTGGATCCTGTAGAAAAGGGGCAGGGCGGTGCGTCACAAGCCCTTCAGATGAAGAATGCTCATGATCGAAAGCGGGGATTATCGGGAATTTACGCCGCGCCGGCCAATGCCAGAGTTGCCTGAGCGTACTTTTGCCGCGAAATCAGCAGTTTTGCCGGGCCGCTGATCAACTGTTCGGCGAGGGCCAGAGCGGCACTTTCAGCTACGCCATAACAGCCGGTGCGTTCGAAGGCGATCTGTGAGTGATGACTCAAACGTTGCTGGTAACTGGCCAGTTCTTCGCTGCTGAAGTACAGCAACGGCAGCGCCAGTTGGGTGGCGAGTTCCTGCAAACCGGGTTCGTCGCGCTTGAGGTCGATACTGGCGAGCGCCTTGACCTTCTCAAGATCAATTCGATGCGCCTGTAACGCCTGGTCAAGTAATGCACGCAGCGTGCTGGCCGGGCAGCCGCGCTGGCAGCCCAGGCCGACCACGAAGGTCGGCGCTGCGCTGTCATCGGTCATGCGTGGTACTGACCTTCGCTTTTGCGGCGGAACAACCAGGCGCTGATCAGGCCCAGGGCCAGCCAGAACGCGACGTTGGTCAGCTGCGAAGCGATTTTGAACTGGGCTTCGAGGGCTTCCGGGGCGAGCATCGAATGAACTTCCGGTTGTGGCGCGCCGATAACGTGCGGCACGGCAAGGATCGCCACGCCGAGGATCTTCATCAGCCAGTGACGGCTGAACGCGATCAAGGACAGGCCGACAGCGGTGGAGGCCGCAGTGCCGATCCACCACATCTGCCGCGAGGCCAGATCCGCAGCGGCAGTGCCCGGCAGCTCAGGTGGCAGGCCCATGGTCGGCGCGAGCACGAAGGTCGCATAACCGGCCAGGCCCCAGAGCAGGCCTTGCGAAGTTTTGGTCGGCGCACGCAGGGTGTACAGACCCGCCAGCATCAGCGCAAAACCCACGGCAACCACCAGGTTGCCGCCAGTGGTGGAGACCACGCGCTGCCAGCCATCTTCCGGCTCCCAGGCTTCGGCATCGTGTGTATGGGCGGCGGTGCCGGCGGCGTGTTCGTGAACTTCGGAAACCGGCTCGGCTTTCTCAAAGGTCTCGGCCTGCAGAATCAGCGGCGAAACCCAGAAGCTTTGCAGCAACGTCAGGAGCAGGGCGGCCAGAAGGCCGGTGAAACCTGCGGTCTGCGCAATACGCTTGATCATGTCGTCAGGTCTCAGTGGCACGGGAACGCGGCGCTGTGGCGGGTATCGTGAGCGGCGTTGTGCACCGCTTCGATGTGCGAGAAACCGGCGAAATACACAAGGCACGCACCGAGGATCGACGCGCAGACGGCGGCGGTCAGGCGTTGGCTCAGGGTGGTGGTGCTGGAGATCTTGTCCGAATTGCTGCCGGTGCTGCTGATGATCGACATGGCGCTTCCCTCTGGAGTGTCAGCGGGTGAATTGAGCGCATGAAAACCCCTGCGGCCGGGCACGCAGAGGTTCGAACAGCGCCCGCCCACCGCGGGTTTGTTATGTTCAGTGACGCAAGGATGCGCACTGTGTGTTGCGGGCCGGTCTCCGGGCTCACGAGGGGTGGCTGTCTGCCGACCTGCAAGCGTCACCTTCCCATGCCTGTGGGCACAGTGGATCTGACGCTTCGCTCGCTTACCGTTGCGGGGGCAGCACCGGACTGACATGGCTTTAGAGTAAAGCACATGATTCACCGGTTTCCCGTTTCACCCTGTGAGGGGCACCCGTAACAAGTTGTGTAGGAGACCATGGGCGGGGGATTTGAGTCAATTGGGATTGGGATTGGGGGCAGATCCGTTGCTGCGGTTATGGCTGCTTAGGGTTCCGCCCTTACGGCGGGTCACTTTTGGCAAACGCCCCAAAAGTAACCAAAAGGTCTCTAACCCTGACGTACGGCCCCTCGCTGAGGCTCGGGGTTCCTTCGCTCCGGGATCGATCCGGGGGCATCGCCTACGGTTTGCTTCGCTGCACCTCCTCTCGATGCATGCGGCTGCGCCGCACG
>NZ_JAIHBA010000028.1:0-42876 GCF_019718735.1 Pseudomonas sp. RIT778
CCGCTCCCACAGATATAGCGTCGTTAACAGTTCTCGAGTACACCCGAACACCTGTGGGAGCGGGCTTGCCCGCGAAGAGGCCGCATCAGTCACCGCAAAGTCCAAGGGTCGAACCGCGCTCGATCAACACAGGCGCAAAATCCAGTATCCGCGCCGCTTCATCATCCCCACGCAACCGCTTGAGCAAACACTCAAACGCCCGCGCACCAATCTCCTCTGTAGGCTGGGCGAGGGCGGTGATTCCGCTGCCTACCAACGGATACCAATCCAGATCATCCAGCGCGATCAGCCCGACAGCCTCGAACAGCCGGCAGCCAATCTCGCGTAAGGCCATGGTACAGGCCAGCGCCGCCACGCCATTGGCGCAGAACAGGGCTTTCGGGCCGTTATCAGGTGTGTTCAAAAAGATTTGAAGATCGTTCGCTAGGCTTGGGCCGGTTTCCAGCACCGCGCCACGCATGTCTTCACGCTGGCCAATCTGCTGCTGAAAACCGCTGACCCGCTCGATCCGCGAACTGGTGCCGTCATAGGGTTCCGTCACCAGCAACACATCGCGATAGCCACGCTGCTGAAGATGTTCGAGCGCCATCTCGATGGCCTGCGGGTTGTTCAGCCCGACCATGTCGCTGTCCAGCCCCTCGACTTTGCGATCCACCAGCACCAGCGGCATTTCCCGCTTCAACTCATCCAGTTCATCCCGGTGATGGCCCAGGGTGTTCACGATCAGCCCTTCGATGTTGTACGAGCGCAACAGCGCCAGGTGCTGGCGTTCCTGCTCGTCATCGCGGTCGGTGTTGCACACCACCAGGCTGTAACCGTGCCGGCGGCAGGCGGTTTCCACGCCGTGCATCACGGCAATCGAATAAGGGTTGCGGATATCGGCCACCAGCATGCCGATCAGGCGCGTGCGGCCGCGTTTCAGGCCGCGGGCCATTTGATTGGGGCGATAGCCGAGTTCGGCAATGGCCTGCTCGATGCGCTGGGCGATGGCATCCGAGAGCAGGGCGCGGTCGTCACCAATGAAGCGCGAGACGCTGGCCTTGGACACGCCTGCGTGTTCGGCGACGTCGAGCATGGTGACGCGGCTGCGCTGGGCGGCGGAGAAATCGTTCACGGGTGGGTCTTCTTATTGTCTGAAACCGGTTTCAGGAGACACCAAACCCTTTGGTGGCGTCAAGTGAAGATGCTTTGCGTAGCCGGGTGGAAGTCGGATAAGTCCGACAGACGGTAGCAATACCTGTCAGATCTGACAGTAGGCAGCGCAGGAGATCAGATGTTTACTTTTACCCAACGAACAGCTTTTTATTTTCATCAGATTCCAATCATCAATTTTGATGGCAGGTTATGAAAAATGTCGATATCGACCAATAAGGCACCCACTTCCGCGGGAACAGTTAATTCAGCGGGAGGCGGTATTCTTGCCGACATTATAAAAGTTGACGGTGTAGACCCGAGTGATGTCGAGGGTAATCTCACACCTCCAGAATCTACAGGCGGGACTATTGCGAGAGTACCGAGATGGAAGGACTATTCGGCTGATCCAAAAAGGCCGGACAGGTTGCAAGTGTTTTTCGAACAGCTCGGAAGTATAACGACGATTCACGACAAGCCTTACGTGCCAGTGAGTATTACTGAGATTCAGATACCGCTTACTCCTTTATTGTTGAGCAAAAGCGGAGTTGCCTGGTTGTATTATCTGGTCACTGACGCGGACGGTAACGACGATCCCGCGCCCCGGCGGAAACTGACAATCGATCACACGCAGATTCCAGTTCGGCCATTACCCGAAGTAAAGTTTCTTCACACGACTTTCTGGGGGTACTGGAACTGTATTATTCTTCCCGCTCTCAGCGGGGGTGGGTGGATTGAAGTTTTGCCTCAAGTGATTGGCAGTCCCAAAGATCTTTATATATTGGAATGGAGAGGATGTGAAAGTCTCAACGGTGTAGGCGAAGTTAGCGAAACATTTGGTACTTTTGAGAGAGAGTTGAGTGCCGAGGATAATTCGAAAGGTTTCAGAATGCTCATACCGTACGAAAGGTTTATAAAGCCGTTAACGCCTGGTGTGGTCATTCAATCGGCGTTAGTGGTGGGTAAAATTTACAGTGGAGGGAGGTTGGTTGCGCAGTCCGGATCTGCGTTGGTAAAAATCGATACAACAATACCTGGATAGTTGTGCCGTCATAACGAGCACTTCGCTTGTTGTTTTTCGGGTGGATGGTTCTTGCCGATTGAATGGAAAGGGTCTTCAGAAACACGTAACTCCCTGAAAGACTCTGGTCATTTTGGTAAGTGTTCTTGAGTAACAGCTTTTCTATTCTCATCATGGAGCGTGTGAAATGACTATCGAAGAAAAAATTCCTGCTGATACAAAAAGTGCGAAAAGTGCGAATGCAGGTGGCGGCGTCCTTTCTGATCCACCGGTTATTGCTAACCTCGCAGTGAATGGGCGAGTTAAAAAGGCTGATTTTGACAGAGGGACTGTCGACATCGAACTTTCTGGATTGAACAACTCGGCCAGTGGGACGGCAACACTTGAACGGGTTAATCCGGACGGCACGGTCACGCCTCTTGAGTCAAAAAACCTGGAGGGCGCCAACGTACCGTTGATGTATGCATTGAAAATAACCGACATTCCTGAACATACAGCGCCGGAAGATCCTACTCCTTATTTATTTCGGTTCGCGGTTTACGATGGCGACGGCAACGAGGACCATTCCACGGCTCCTACTACCGTGTTGGCCAGGTATCGTGGGCCATACGCAAGGAAAACCCCTTCAGGCAGAGGCCTTGTCCCGGCGGTTGCGTATGTGAATGCGCCGGCCGATGGCATCCTGAATCAGGCTTGGTTTAACAACAATCCAGGAGGGCTCAGGTGCAAGCCAGTCACAACTTATCCTTTTAGTCATGCGGAAGATATTCATAACTTCTATTTGAATACGAGAGCTTTGCCCTCGAGTTCGCAAACTCCGATTTTTAGCGGGACGCTGAATGCGAGCGGAGAGTTTGTTTTAGGTAATGACGTCCTACGCGCACTGGGTAATGTATCACTTTATCAACTCACCAATATTGTTGACGTCGCCGGATTCAGGAGCGGCGATTCGATACCCAAAAAGGACCTTGCAATCCAGCAGCCACCGGCAGTTGTATTTTTCCCTCTTGAAGTTCCAGAAGCCGGTACCGATGGCACCACCGTGCTGACGCTGAAACACTTCAACCCTGTTGTAAATGGTGTAAGCAAAACCGTAAAGGTCAACCTGCCTCGGCCTACGAACGGTGCTGCGGGAGCAATTATTGAAGTCAAGCTGGAAAATGAAGTCCTTGGCAGTAAGCCTTTGGGCGCATCGGGAGGGCTGGAATTTGATATGACCTACGATGCATATGCTGCTGCGATTGGCACGTCAACTGTCGAGGTTGCCGCAAAACTTACCTACACCTACAAAGAGGGTTCTGCAGCTGCTCAGGATTCGAAACAGGTAACCACGGTATATTTGAACAATAAGCGGCCAGAGATAGGATTGATACCGGAGCCGGATCTTGATAGTGAGAACATTCCACCTGTTGAGGTTACCGGCGACACACGTACTCTAAATCACCTCGTTCCAGGTGACTTTGGGGAGCCGATTAAATTTACGTTCAAAATGTGGGAAATGGACGTTGGTGATCCACTGTCCGGTACTGCAACGGTGGGCTTCCATTACAACGAAAAGTTCATGGGGGATACAACCATTGAGCCGACCGATACAGAGGCCTCAATATATGTAGACTTCGCTACAGTCTCTGTTCATGGCACTGGTATAAAAAAAGCGTATTGCGACATTCGTTATCTGGATGTTGACGCTACTGTCAAACAGAAAACCCCGACCGATGTTAACTTCGAGGCTAATGAGGTCAAGCTGGAGGAGCACGCGGCGAGGACTTTCAATACCGACAGAGTATGCAGTTGCCCTTCGTTCGACCTGGTTGGAGGCGAGCTTCTATGGCGTGTGGCCGTGCCACAAGGGCAAAGTTCGCTGCCGGCAGGTCAAAGCATCACGCTGCATGCCGTAGGTTATGACGACGTCGCAATGAATATACCAATCGGTACTCCTCACTCGGAGACGAAACAGGTTGTTGCCGGGGTGCAAACCATTTTTGATGTCAACTTCACTTATCTCAAGACATTGCAAGGTCCGATCGTGCCATTTCCAGGAACCCCCGACTTTAACTACGTATATGTATGGTACGAAACCACGATCGCCGGAACACTCTACAAATCACCGGAAGTCCTGCACAGGGTCAACGTGCGCAATACCAGTAGCAAGTTCTGCGATGGCAGCGAGTAAGTAACTACCGACCGTGCCTGGCTTACAGGGAGACTGTGAGCCAGGTAACGGTTTCACTTACGAGTTATGAAGGTATGTCCGGCTACAAAAGAGGACTTGTCCTACAGATGTATGTGGGGTTGGTCTGTAGTCTCCCGCCCCGCAAATCCTGCTTCAGCGGATATTCCGACAACTTCATGTAAGAGTTTTTTCCTATGCCAATGTCGTCATTGCGTTCCAGAACAATTGTCAAAGGATGCGCACTTTCGGCGCTCTCATCATTTGTGTTTCTCGCTGCGTCCGTACAGGCCGGGACCGTTCCTGGCGGCACGACTCATACCATTGACAACACGTTACCCGCCGAAGACTGGACGTTGAATCCCGGCTCTACGCTCATTTCCAACGGTGCCCAGGCACTCGACGTGACCGCTCAGGGCGCGACATTCAACAATAACGGTGGGAGTGCGGGGCGCCTCGATGGAAGACTTAATTCAACGTTCAATCTAACCAACGCGTCCGTTGATCGTATCGGCGGTGGATTTGCGGTAATGGTCAACGACAGCACTGCAAACTTCGACAACAGCACGGTCACCAGCGACGACATCGGCCTGCAACTGATCCGCAACAATTCGGGGCAGATCGGCTCCAGGGTTTTCCTCACGAACAACAGTTCTGTTGTCGCGCTCAACGGTGGCGCTCTGGCGACCGGGTTCAGCCAGATCAATCTTGCGAATTCATCCATCGAGGCCACCAGTTCGACGGCTTATGGCGTTCGCTTGAGCAATGCCGATCTCAATGCTGTCGGCAGTACGATTACCGGTGGATTGAACGGTTTACAAATCGGTCGTGAAATTGCCGGGGTCAGAACCTCCACAATAAAACTGGATAGCACCACGGTCGAAGGTAAAGCGGGTGCTGCCATCGTTGTCGGTTTTCAGGACAGGTCGGGAATCACTGCGAATATCGACGCTACCAACGGTACTCGACTGATCGGCGCCAATGGCACGATGGTGGAGGTCAACGATGGGGCCGCAGTCAATTTCAAAGCGGATCGCAGCGACCTCACGGGCAACTTTGTTGTGGAGTCCGGCAGCTCGGCCACCGTTACCTTGCAAAATGCCTCGACGCTCAATGGTGATTTGCAGAATGTCGGCCAGGTAAGCCTCGACGCGAGCGCAATGACTGGTAACGTGTTGGCGGATAGCGCGAGTCCCGCTCTGGTGCAACTGACCAATGGTTCATCGCTCGAAGGTGATTTGCGCAATGTCGCTCGTTCGGTGCTCGACACCGGCAGTGTTCTGAACGGCAATGTACAAGCCGCTGCGGGAACCGCGGCCACTGTCAGCCTGAACAACGGCTCGGTTATCAACGGCAACGTCGACAATGTCGCCAGCCTCTCACTGAACAATGGCAGCACGCTGACCGGCAACGTCACCACCGATACCAATGGCAGTGTCCTGCTGGACAACGGTTCGGTACTCACCGGTCAGATCAACAACTCGGGCAATCTGACCATCAACAATGCTGCGCAATGGGTCATGACCGGCGACAGCACCGTGCAGCAACTGGGCATGAACAACGGTGTCGTGCAGATGGGTACCAACGAGCAGTTCCTCCATCTGAAAGTCGGCAATCTCTCGGGTAATGGCACCTTCGTGATGGGGACCGATCTGGGTAATGGCAATACTGATTTTATTGAGGCGGACAATGCCACCGGGCGTCACCAATTGTTGATCTCGGCTACGGGGACTACGCCGGTTACGGCAGATGCGGTGAAAGTCGGCAATATTGCCGCTGGCACCGCTGCTTTTACTCTGGCCAATAAAGACACGGTGGATGCCGGTACATTCGTTTACCGACTGAAGCAGGACGGGCAGGGCCTGTACCTCGACCCGGACAAGGAAACTGTCAGCACTTCGACCAACACCGCCCTGGCTTTGGCCGGCAGTGCCCGCAGCGTATTGAACGCGGAAATGAACATGCTCAGCGACCAGATCGGTGATCGTGGATTGAGCCTCCAACCCGACGCTTCGCTTCGCGCGGCCAGCGACAGTGACACCACTAAATTGAGTAACAGTGTCTGGGTGCGTACGAATGGCAACCAGTACCGCGTCAAGAATGCCTATGGCAATGGCTACAGTCAGAACACGAACGGCATCACCGGTGGTGCCGATACGACGGTGGACATTGCCGGCCGCGCCTGGGTTGTCGGTGGTTTCGTGGGCGCCAGCCGCACCAACATGGACCTCAAATACGGCTCCAGCGCGACGGTCGACAGTCTGAATGCCGGTGCCTACGGCAGCACCTACGATGTTGGAAGTGGTGTGTTCGTCAACGTCATGGTCAAGATCAACCAGTTCGACAACAAGGCCAAGGTCACCATGAGCGACGGCACGCGGGCCAAGGGCGGCTACAAGGCTTTGGGTGCCAGCGGTTCGGTGGCGGTGGGCAAGCATATTCGCCTGAAAGACGACTGGTTTGTCGAGCCGCAGGTTCGGGTATCGACCGGCGTGACTCAGAGCGACAGCTATCGATTGGACAACGGCCTTGAAGTCGAAGCCGACACCATGCGTTCGCTTCAGGGCAATGTTGGAGTAAGGGGTGGTCGAGTCATTGCCCTTGAAAAAGGCAGCCTGCTGGAACCGAGCCTGTCGCTGGGCGCCAACCATGAGTTTGTCAAAGCCAACCGGGTCAAGATCAACGACGACAGGTTAGATGACGATCGCGCCAGCAGTGGTGTTGGATATGGAGCGGGTTTGAAGTGGACACCGGCGCAACGCAACTGGCAGGTTTCCGGTCAGGTCGGTGGCAGCAAAGGTAATACCGTCAATCAGGACTGGAGTGGCAGCCTGCGGGTCAGTTACTTCTTCTGATGCGCTGAAACAACAAACGCCCCGTGCAGAGATGCCGGGGCGTTTTTTGTGCTCAACCGAACAGCCCGGCGGCGATGTTGATCGAGAAACCCAGAATCGCGGTGTTGAACACAAACCCGATCAACGACTGCGCCAGCACGATCTTGCGTATCTCCCGTGTCGCCACGCCGACATCCGCAGTTTGCACGGCCACGCCGATGGTGAACGAGAAGTACAGAAAGTCCCAATAGTTGGGCGTTGTCAGGCCATCGGCAAAGCGCAGCGCGGGCTCCTTGCCGTCCCAGGTGTAAAACAGCCGGGCGTAGTGGACGCAGAAAATCACGCCGATCAGCAGCCATGAGCCGATGACCGTCAATGCGGTAAAACCGTAATGCATCAGTTTGTGGTGGGTATCCAGGTCCTTGCTGCCGACAAGTTCCAGGGTGATGGCCGCCAGGCTTGCCAGCGCCGCAATACACACCACGAACAGCACCAGCCCGGCGTTTTCATCTTCGACGACGGCGATCTGCTTGACGTCCGGCGCCTTGGCCCGGGCGGTGAGCCAGAGCATCAGCACCAGATAGGTCCAGACCCCGGCATTCCAGCCGATGAGTATTTTACTGATGACGGAATCGGCGGGTACCAACAGGCCGACGGCGAGGCCGAGCAGGAAGGCGGCAGAGAGGCGAGGGTGGGTGCGGGCGAGGAAGCGCATGGAGAGCTCTTTGTTGACGGCGTCGAGCAAACCATAGCATGGGTGTGGGTTCTGGCAGGTGCGGGGGGCTGCAAACAAGAAACCTTGAGACTCTGTCAGCATCGACAAGACACTCAAGGTTTTTTTGTTTCTGAAAGATGGGCGTGTAGCTGGATCAGTTCTGGATTCGAAGCGTGCCTTCGGAGATCGTCACGGTTTTCGGAGGGCTATCACCGTTCTGGCCTAGGAACTCGAATTTGGATTCAATTATCCCCTTGTCCGAGCCGAGGGCAGGAACGCTGGTAAAGGTGACTTTACCTTGAGTTGCCCTGTAGAACGGATCAATGCCAACCGCCAGAGGCTCCACGAGTACCGCTCTGACCAGACCGGAATCCGAGATCAGGTCGTAGGAGACGTCCGTTTTAGCGTCCTGTGACACGTCCAGAACAATGCTCAGATCCCGCTTCGGCCGGCCATCAATCGACCAATCTCCCCGAGCCTTCCATGCTTGCTGATTGAAAGCCGAATCGAACTGTGCCGTAAGGTGGACGGTTTTCGTTGTGTAACTGTCTTCTACCGGTGGTTCGAGTCCTTTGACATTAGCGGTCAAAGTCCCTTCGGATTTTGCTTGTGCAACATTCATGGCTTGGCACTCCCTTGGTCGTTGGGCGCCAGATCAAGTTCCCCTTCAACAGTTACTTGCTCTTTTCCGTTCTGCGACACGGCAACGAAGTTGAACGTTGCCTTGGCCTCATCGGTGGTGGCGTTCACTGTGACAGTGACGGTACCGCTTTTCGCAAGGAAGGGGGGTTCGCCGGAGCCGGATGTACTTTTCCACCAGCTAGCCGAAGCCTGAGGATTAGCATCGGCGAAATCGAAAGTCTGGTTGTCGATGTCACCCTCATTCACGAATCTCAGGGAAATGTTTCTGCGTTCATTCTGCCAGTCCGGCAATGAGGCCCACCCTTGCAGGGAGCGTCCATTACCCGTTGAATAGAGCTTTTCCTCTGCAACAAACTTTAGGAGTTCGGGATCGCTTGTGTCGGCTGTAAATGTGCCCTTTGCATTGCGATTTGCATCGTCCTTTACATTCGTCATGAGAAGCTCCTGATTCAAGTCAAAACGCTAAGTCAAACGTGACAGGAGCTAGCCTAAGGGCTTGGGGCGATCGGCGAACCTGTCAAAGTTGACAGGTGTAAAAACCGATCGCCTTATAGCGAAATTTCATTTCTTGCCGGCCCATCGGGTTACGGCTTTCACCACCACCACAAAAAACACCGGCACAAAAATCACCGCCAACGTCGCGGTAATCATCCCGCCAATCACTCCGGTGCCGATGGCTTGCTGGCTCGCAGAACTGGCGCCCGTGGCAATCGCCAGCGGCACCACTCCCAGAATGAACGCCAGCGAAGTCATGACAATCGGCCGCAACCGCAGGCGCGCCGCTTGCAACGTGGCGTCAATCAGGTCGTGACCTTCGTCATAAAGACTCTTGGCGAACTCGATGATCAGAATCGCGTTCTTCGCCGACAGGCCGATGATGGTGATCAACCCGACCTTGAAGAACACATCGTTGGGCATCCCGCGCAGAGTCACCGCCAGCACCGCGCCGAGTACACCCAGCGGTACAACGAGCAGCACGGAAGTCGGAATCGACCAGCTCTCATACAACGCCGCCAGACACAGGAACACGATCAGCAGCGACAGCCCGAGCAGAATCGGCGCCTGGCTGCCGGACAAACGTTCCTGCAGCGACAGACCGGTCCATTCCTGGCCCAGACCCTTCGGCCCTTGGGCGACCAAACGTTCGATTTCCGCCATGGCTTCGCCGGTGCTGTGGCCGGGTTTCGGTTCGCCGGAAATCGAGATTGCCGGGTAGCCGTTGTAACGGGTCAGTTGCGCCGGGCCCTGGGTCCATGTGGCTCGGACGAACGCCGACAGCGGCACCATTTTCCCGGCGTCGTTGCGCACGTGCATTTTCAGCAGGTCATCGACCTGACTGCGCCGGTCGCCTTCGGCCTGCACGACAACGCGTTGCATGCGCCCCTGATTGGGGAAGTCATTGACGTACGAAGAGCCGATGGCCGTGGACAGTACGTTGCCAACATCGGCGAACGAAACCCCTAGGGCGTTGGCCTGTTTGCGGTCCACTTCCAGCTGTACTTGCGGCGCTTCGGCCAGCGCGCTTTCACGCACGTTCATCAGGATCGGGCTTTTCTCGGCGGCGGCCAGCAACTGGGTGCGCGCTTCCATCAGGGTCGCATGACCGAGGCCGCCGCGATCCTGCAAGCGGAACTCGAAACCGCTGGACGTACCGAGGCCGTCCACCGGCGGCGGCAGCACAGCGAAGGCCACGGCGTCCTTGATCTGGCTGAGGGCGATGTTGGCGCGGTCGGCAATCGAACTTGCCGAGTCATCGCTGCCACGCTGCGACCAGTCCTTGAGTGTGGTGAACGCCAGCGCGGCGTTCTGCCCGCTGCCGGAGAAGCTGAAACCGAGAATCACGGTGCTGTCGCCCACACCCGGTTCGCCAGCGTTGTGCGCTTCGATCTGCTCGACCACCTGCACCGTACGGTTCTTGCTCGCGCCGGGCGGCAGTTGAATGTCGGTGATGGTGTAACCCTGATCCTCGACCGGCAGGAACGAGGAGGGCAGGCGCGCGAAGCACAGGCCCAGCCCGACCAGCAACACAACGTAGATCAGCAGATAACGACCGGTGCGTTTCAGTGCGTAGCCGACCCAGCTCTGATAACGATCAGTCAGTTGCTCGAAGCGGCGGTTGAACCAGCCGAAGAATCCGGTTTTCTCGTGGTGCTCGCCCTTGGCGATCGGCTTGAGCAAGGTTGCGCACAGTGCCGGGGTCAAGGTCAGGGCAAGGAAGGCCGAGAACAGAATCGAAGTGGCCATCGACAGTGAGAACTGGCGATAGATGACGCCCACCGAACCCTGCATGAACGCCATCGGAATGAACACCGCCACCAGTACCAGCGTGATGCCGATGATCGCGCCGGTGATCTGGGTCATCGCCTTGCGCGTCGCCTCTTTCGGTGACAGGCCTTCGGTGGCCATGATCCGCTCGACGTTCTCCACCACCACGATGGCGTCGTCCACCAGAATGCCGATGGCCAGCACCATGCCGAACATGGTCAGCACGTTGATCGAGAAACCCAGCGCGAGCATGGTCGCGAAGGTGCCCATGAGCGCCACGGGCACCACCAGCGTCGGGATCAGGGTGTAGCGGATGTTCTGCAGGAACAGGAACATCACCGCAAATACCAGCAGCATCGCCTCGCCGAGGGTGTAGACCACTTTGGTGATCGAGACCTTCACGAACGGCGAAGTGTCGTAGGGGATCTTGTATTCCACGCCCGCCGGGAAGTAGCGCGACAGTTCATCCATCTTCGCCCGGATCAAAGTGGCGGTGCTGAGGGCGTTGGCGCCCGGCGCCAGTTGCACGCCGACGGCGGTGGACGGCTTGCCATTCAGACGGGTGCCAAACTGGTACTCCTGGCTGCCGATCTCGACCCGCGCCACATCCTTGATGCGCACGGTGGAACCGTCCGGGTTGGCCTTGAGCACGATGTCGGCGAACTCTTCCGGTGTCGAAAGCTGACCCTTGACCAGAATCGTCGCGGTGATTTCCTGAGTGCTCGGGTTCGGCAGATCGCCGATGCTGCCCGCCGATACCTGAGCGTTCTGCGCGACGATGGCGGCGTTGACGTCGGCCGGCGTCAGGCTGAAACCGATCAGCTTCTGCGGATCGACCCAGATCCGCATCGCCCGTTCGGCGCCATACAACTGGGCCTTGCCGACGCCGTCGATGCGTTTGATCTCGTTCATCACGTTGCGCGCCAGGTAATCGCTGAGCGCCACGTCATCGAGCTTGCCGTCGCTGGAGGTGAGGGTGATCAGCAGCAGGAAACCGGCGGAGACTTTCTCCACCTGCAAGCCTTGCTGGTTGACCGCTTGCGGCAGACGCGACTCGACCACCTTGAGGCGGTTCTGTACATCGACCTGCGCCAGTTCCGGGTTGGTGCCCGGCTGGAAAGTGGCCTTGATCGTGGCGCTGCCGAGGCTGCTTTGCGATTCGAAATACAGCAGGTGATCGGCGCCGTTGAGCTCTTCCTCGATCAGGCTGACCACGCTTTCGTCAACGGTCTGCGCCGAGGCGCCCGGGTACACGGCATAGATTTCGATCTGCGGCGGCGCGACGTCGGGGTATTGCGCCACCGGCAATTGCGGGATGGCCAGCGCGCCGGCCAACAGGATGAACAACGCGACGACCCAGGCGAACACCGGGCGGTCGATAAAGAACTGCGGCATAGAAGAGCGTCCTGCTTACTGACCAGAGGTCTGGGCAAGTGGAAGAGGGGTGTCGTCGATCTGCACCACTTCGCCCGGACGGGCGTGTTGCAGGCCTTCGATGACAATGCGGTCGCCGGCCTTCAGGCCTCCGGTGACGATCCAACGGTCGTTCTGCACAGCGCCAAGCTGAACCGGCTGTTGGGCGACGCGCATCTGATCGTCGACGGTCAGGACTTGCGCTACACCGGCGCTGTCACGCTGCACCGCACGTTGCGGCACGGTCAGGCCGTGTTGAATCACGCCTTGTTCCAGGCGAACGCGAACGTAGCTGCCGGGCAGCAGATCGAGATCCGGGTTGGGAAACTCGCTACGCAGGATGATCTGACCGGTGCCCGGATCGACCGTGATGTCGCTGAACAGCAGTTTGCCCGGCAACGGATAGAGGCTGCCGTCGTCCTGGATCAGTGTGGCCTTGACCTGATCCTGGCCGACCTGTTGCAACTGGCCGGAACGGAAGGCGCGACGCAGCTCATTCAGTTCACGGGTCGACTGGGTGAGGTCGGCGTGGATCGGGTTCAGTTGCTGGATCAGCGCCATGGGCGTGGTTTCGTTCTGGCCGACCAGCGCACCTTCAGTCACCAGGGCTCGGCCGACACGCCCGGAAATCGGCGCGGTGACGGTGGCGTAGCCCAGATTCAGCTTCGCGCGCTCGACGGCTGCCTTGTTGGCGGCCACGTCGGCGGCGGTCTGCCGGGCATTGGCGCGAGCGTTGTCGTAGTCCTGAGCGCTGATGGCCTGGTCGTCGATCAACTGTGCGTAGCGCTGTTCCTGCAGCTTTGCCTGGAACGCGTTGGCTTCGGCCTTGCGCAGGGCGGCTTCGGCGCTATCGAGGTCAGCCTTGAATGGTGCCGGATCGATGCGGAACAGTACGTCGCCCTTTTTCACGTCGCTGCCTTCGCGATAGGTGCGTTGCAGCACGACGCCAGCCACTCGGGCGCGGACTTCGGCAATGCGCGGTGCGGCAATTCGCCCGCTGAGTTCGCTGCTGATCGACAGGGGGCGCGCCTCAAGGGTTTCGATCCGCACGGTGGCCGGCGGCGCCTGTTCCTCGGCGTTCGAGGATTTATCACAGGCACTCAGCGTCAGCGCCAATGCGATCAGGCCGAGCCCGGCCAGCAGATTCTTCGACATGTACAACCCCCAATATTGATCTGCGCATCCTACGGACAGTCGCCGAGGGTAGCGGTGAAGCTTTGTAGGCGCTGTGTGAAATTGTGTAAGGGTTTTGCTCAGGGACGAGTGAGGGCGTATATCCTTTACGCCTTGATATTTATTGCGACAGATAAAGCATCGCGAGCAGGCTCGCTCCCACAAGGGATTGCATTCCAAATGTGGGAGCGAGCCTGCTCGCGATAGCGGACGATGGGTCGCCACTGTATTTCTGGATCACCTAAATGCCCAACATCCTCTTGGTCGAAGACGACACCGCCCTCGCCGAACTGATCTCCAGTTACCTCGAACGCAACGGTTACTCCGTCAGCGTGATTGGCCGTGGCGACCATGTGCGCGAACGGGCGCGGCTCAATCCGCCGGATCTGGTGATTCTCGACCTGATGCTGCCGGGCCTCGATGGCTTGCAGGTCTGTCGCCTGTTGCGCGCCGACTCGACAACGCTGCCGATCCTGATGCTCACCGCCCGCGATGACAGCCACGATCAGGTGCTGGGCTTGGAAATGGGCGCCGACGATTACGTCACCAAACCCTGCGAGCCGCGCGTCCTGCTGGCGCGGGTCCGTACTTTATTGCGCCGCAGCAGCCTCGGCGAACCGATGACCGCCAATGACCGGATCCTGATGGGCAATCTGTGCATCGACCTGTCGGAGCGCACGGTGACCTGGCGCGAACAACCGGTGGAACTGTCCAGCGGTGAATACAACCTGCTGGTGGTGCTCGCCCGACACGCCGGCGAAGTGCTGAGCCGCGACCAGATCCTGCAACGTCTGCGCGGCATCGAGTTCAACGGCACCGATCGCTCGGTGGACGTGGCAATCTCCAAGCTGCGACGCAAGTTTGACGACCACGCCGGCGAGGCGCGCAAAATCAAGACCGTGTGGGGCAAGGGTTATCTGTTCAGCCGTTCCGAGTGGGAATGCTGATTCGATGTTCAGAATCCTGTTTCGCCTCTATCTGGTGACGATCGTTTCCTACAGCGCGGCGATCTATCTGGTGCCGGATCTGGTGGTGATGGCGTTCAAACAGCGATTCGTCACCTACAACCTCGACTATTCCCGTGGCCTGCAATCGCTGATCACCAAGCAGTTTCGCGCGGTGCCGCAGGATCAGTGGCCGGCGCTCGCGGCATCGATGGACAAGGATTTTCAGCCGCTGCACATCGTGCTCGCCCGTATCGATGACGCCGGGTTCACCGACATCGAGAAAGAACGTCTGCGGCGCGGCGAAAACATGGTGCGGGTCGGCGACTGGGGCTGGCGCACGCTGGCGGTCACGCCGCTGAACGACGAAATGGCGGTGCAGATGGTGGTGCCGCCGGATCCGATGGACGTGAACCTGTTGTACTGGAGCATCAACGTGCTGATCGGCGCCAGTCTGCTGGCGTGCCTGTTGCTCTGGTTTCGCCCGCACTGGCGCGATCTGGAACGCCTCAAGGGCACGGCCGAACGTTTCGGCAAGGGCCATTTGAGCGAGCGCACGCAGATTGGCGCAAGCTCCAACATCGGCAGTCTGGCCAATGTGTTCGACACCATGGCCGGCGACATCGAAAACCTGCTCAACCAGCAGCGTGACCTGCTCAACGCCGTGTCCCACGAACTGCGCACGCCGCTGACTCGCCTGGACTTCGGCCTCGCGCTGGCGCTGTCCGATGACTTGCCGCAAGCCAGCCGCGAACGCCTGCAAGGGCTGGTTGCGCACATTCGCGAACTGGATGAGTTGGTGCTGGAGTTGCTGTCCTACAGTCGCCTGCAGAACCCGGCGAAGTTGCCGGAGCAGGTCGAAGTGTCGCTGGACGAGTTCATCGACAGCATTCTGGGCAGCGTCGACGAAGAACTGGAATCCCCGGAAATCGTCATCGATGTGCTGCTGCACAACCAGCTGGAACGCTTCTCCCTCGACCCGCGCCTGACGGCCCGAGCGATTCAGAACCTGTTGCGCAACGCCATGCGTTACTGCGAGAAGCGCATTCAGATTGGCGTGCAGGTTTGTCCGAAGGGCTGTGAGATCTGGGTGGATGACGACGGGATCGGCATTCCGGAAGACGAGCGGGAGCGGATTTTCGAGCCGTTCTATCGACTGGATCGCAGTCGCGATCGGGCGACCGGCGGGTTTGGCCTGGGGCTGGCGATCAGCCGTCGTGCGCTGGAAGCGCAGGGCGGGACGTTGACGGTGGAGGGGTCGCCGTTGGGTGGGGCGCGGTTCAGGCTCTGGCTGCCAACCCCCGTTTAGCGCCCCTGATCGTTGATGATCGTTCCCACGCTCCGCGTGGGAATGCATACCGTGACGCTCCGCGTCACAGTGGACGCAGAGCGTCCATGGCGGCGTTCCCACGCGGAGCATGGGAACGATCAGTGCTCTGGATTAGATGATCTCAGTCGACTGGATCAATCCAACCCCGGCCACCTGCATCCGCTCGATCGCCGTCGCCAGCGAGCCATTCAAATCAATCGCCCGGCACGCATCCAGCACCACAAACGCATTGAACCCCGCCGCCCGCGCGTCCAGCGCGGAGAACATCACGCAGAAATCCAGCGCAAGACCGACCATGTACACCGTGTCGATCCCGCGTTCCTTCAGATAACCGGCCAGACCCGTGGTCGTGACACGATCCGCTTCCAGAAACGCCGAATAGCTGTCGATGTCCGGGTTGCAGCCCTTACGGATGATCAATTGCGCGTGGGGCAGATCGAGGCCCGAGTGAAACTCGGCGCCGCGTGAGCCCTGAATGCAGTGATCCGGCCACAGCGTCTGCTCGCCATACGGCAGTTGAATCACGTCATAAGGCTGGCGGCCGGGATGGCTGGAGGCAAACGAAGCGTGGCCCGCCGGGTGCCAGTCCTGAGCGATGACCACTTGCTTGAACTGCCCGGCGAGCCGGTTGATCAGCGGAACGATCAGGTCACCTTCTGGCACGGCCAACTGGCCACCGGGAATGAAGTCGTTCTGCACGTCGATGACCAGCAGGGCTGTGCGTGGCGAAATCGGCATAAATCCATCCTTCTTGGAAAATCACCCGAGCAGCATAGTGACAAAATTCTTTAAACGTTCAGCCGGGATTTAAACATTTTCGCCATGTCTTCCAGCTCGGAAGCCGGGTGATGGCCGATCAGCATCCAGGCATGTTCGCGTTCGGTCCAGTACACCACGTTCATCCCGTGCCGGCGCTCATGGGCCAGCGGCTGGCTACCGCTGTTGGTGCGCGTGACGCACAGCGCCAGCGGGCCGTGGGTGGCGTCGAGCCAGGTCATCTGGGCGATGGGCACGCCGTCGTATTCAAGCAGCTGCGCGCGTTTGAACTGCGCGCCGGGCAGTTTCAGTTTCGCCGGCGACAGGCTCACGCCGAGCCGCGCATCGACGGTTCGCAGCTGCGCCAATTGCGAGGCTTCATCAGTGGGCAGATGTTCGAGGGTCTGCGGCACATACAGCGCCATGTAATCGCCCACCAGCTCGCGCCAGTTGTGCGATTGCTGCGCTTGCCAGGCCAGAAACAATCGGTCCGCCGCGACACCTGCGAGCGCCACGCCCGCTGCCGCTGCGCCGATGAACCAGCGTCGGCTGAAACCGGGCTTCTGCGGTGACGGCGCGGCATCGAGCCGGGCCTGCAGCCGATCGAGCGGCGCCTGTTGCGCCAGTTCGTCGTAGGCAGCCTTGAATGGCAGGTTGCTGCGGCTCAGCCATTGCACCCGCAGACTCAGCAGCGGATCGTCGGCGATGAGGCTGTCGAGCTGGCTGCGCTGTTCGCGGTCCAGTTCATCGTCCAGATACGCCACCAGTTGCTCGTCGGAAGGCGCATTCATTGCCGGTCTCCTGCGGGGGTGTTCGGTACCGCTTGCAGCGGCGGGTATTCGGCCAGCTTCAGGCGCGCGGTGGCCAGCCGGCTCATGACCGTGCCGATCGGCACTTGCAGGATCTCGGCGACTTCGCGGTAGGACAGGCCCTCGACGTAAGCGAGATAAACCGTTTCACGCTGGGTTTCCGGCAGCGCATCGACCCGGCGGATCACCTGCGCTGCCATCACATGAGTCTGCGCGGCGTATTCGCCATCGAAGGTCAGCTGGCTGTCGGCGTCTGTCACGCCCTGGCCCTGGCGCACCCGGCGGGCGCGCACTTCGTTGAGCCAGATCGAATGCAGAATGCTCAGCAGCCAGCGATCCATACGCGTGCCGGCCACGTACTGGCCCGAACGCTCGAGCGCCCGTACGCAGGTGGCTTGCACCAGATCCTCGGCCACGTGCCGATTGCGCGACAGCAGCAAGCCGTAGCGCCACAGGCGCGCCAGGTGTTGCCCGAGTTCGGCTCTGAAGGCCTGATCGCTGAAAATGTTCGCCTCCGCGTGTCGTGTCAGGTTTTCGATGAATCGTTGATGGCTTCGGCCAGGTCCCGGTATTCCTCGCAGGTCGTGCCGCAGATCTTCTGGATGTGCTGCAACTGCTCCTGCGCCAGATCGACACGCCCCTTGATCACATAGGCTTCGCCCAGGTATTCGCGGACTTGCGCGTACTGCGGATCAAGTTTGACCGATTGCAGGTAGTAACCGATGCCTTCGTCGGTGCGCCCCAGTTTTCGTGTGGCGTAACCGCGATAGTTGAGGGCCTTGGCGGTGTTCGGTTGTTCCAGCGTGTCGAGCAGGGCCAGGGCTTCTTCATATCGACCGTCCTTGGCCAGACGATAGGCGTAGTCGGTGCGGTCGGCGTCGGGCACCAGATGGCTGGTCTGCATCACGCACTTCTGCGTTTTGGTGTCGAACACCTGGCCTTTGGGGCAGTTGGGTTTCTGCACCGGCGCCTCTTCATCGCCATTGGCGAAGGCGAGGGGGCTCGCGAAAACGGCGGCCACCAGCAACGGGGCGGCGAACATAACGGAACGGATAGTCATGGGCAAGGCTCCACAGGGGGTCATGTTTCACTTTGAACACCGCAGGGTGAAAATTTATTCATTGCTTTGTCAGGCTTTGTTAAAGGAAAGCCCTTTTTCCGGCGCTATGCTCGTCAGCATTCGTTGTCGATCTGCAGTTCTACCATGGGAGTTTGGCCATGAAAGATCAGGTTCACCACTCGGCCGCCAGCGGCTACAAAACCGCTGCCGATACCTACGTCAAAGGCCGGCCCGACTATCCGCCGGCCGTCAGCGAGTGGCTGACGGGCACGCTGGGCCTCGATGGCCACAAGACCGTTATCGACCTCGGCGCCGGCACCGGCAAGTTCACCGGACGGCTGGTGGCGACCGGTGCCCAGGTAATCGCCGTGGAACCGGTGGCGCAGATGCTGGAAAAACTGTCACTGGCCTGGCCGCAAGTGTTGGCCGTCAGCGGTACGGCAACGGATTTGCCGCTGCCCGATGCCTCGGTGGATGCCGTGGTCTGCGCGCAGGCCTTTCACTGGTTTGCCAGTCGCGAGGCGCTGGATGAAATCGCCCGGGTGCTCAAACCGGGCGGCAAACTGGGCCTGATCTGGAACCTGCGCGACACCCGGATCGACTGGGTGCCCAAGCTGGACGCCATCGTCAATGCGCTGGAAGGCGACACGCCGCGCTTCTACACCGGCGAATGGCGCAAGGCCTTTCCCCATCCGGCGTTCGGGCCGTTGCAGGCTCAACACTTTCAGCATGGCCACACCGGCTCGCCGGAAGATGTGATTTTCAACCGGGTGCGCTCCACCAGTTTTATTGCCGCGTTGAGTGACCTGCAGCGCGCAAGGATCGACGAACAGATTGCTGAACTGATTGCCAGCGAGCCGCAACTGCGGGGCAGGGAGGTGGTGACGGTGCCTTACGAGACCGCCGCCTTCGTCGCGGTGAAGAACGGCTAGAGTCCCGCATTTGGCCGAACCGCCGTGCTGATGCCTTGTTATAGTTCGGGCCTCATTTTCAGCCCGGTAAAGGATTTCTGCCATGACTCAATACACCGCCTTCAGCGTCGAACTGGCCGACAACATCGCCCATGTGCAGATCAATCGTCCGGAAAAGATCAACTCGATGAACGCCGCGTTCTGGAGTGAAATCGTCGAGGTGTTCCAGTGGATCGACGACACCGACGAAGTGCGGGTGGTGGTGCTCAGCGGCGCCGGCAAACACTTTTCCTCGGGCATCGACCTGATGATGCTGGCCGGCGTGGCCAATGAGCTGGGCAAGGACGTTGGCCGCAATGCGCGCCTGCTGCGCAAAAAGATCCTGACCCTGCAAGCTTCCTTCAATGCCGTCGATAATTGCCGCAAGCCGGTACTCGCGGCGATCCAGGGTTACTGCCTGGGCGGCGCCATCGACCTGATCGCCGCCTGCGACATGCGTTACGCTGCCGAAGACGCGCAATTTTCTATTAAAGAAATCGATATCGGCATGGCGGCTGATGTAGGCACTTTGCAACGGTTGCCACGGATCATCGGTGACGGCATGCTGCGTGAGCTGGCTTACACCGGTCGCACCTTTGGCGCCGAAGAAGCGCGCAGCATCGGTCTGGTCAATCGCGTCTACAGCGACAAGGACGGCCTGATCGAAGGCGTGATGGACATTGCCCGGGACATCGCCGGCAAGTCGCCGATCGCGGTCACCGGCACCAAGGAAATGATCAGCTACATGCGCGACCATCGCATCGACGACGGTCTCGAGTACGTTGCCACCTGGAACGCCGCCATGCTGCAATCCAACGATTTGCGCGTGGCCATGGCGGCCCATATGAGCAAACAGAAACCCGAATTTCTGGATTGAGAAACCATGACATCTCGCTGGACCACTGCAGTACTGGACACCGATCAACCCGGCGGCTGGGCCGTGGCGCGCAGCCCCGAGGGTTTCCTGTTCGATGACAACGGCGCGCTGTTCCCCCGGGAATGGCTCAAGCGTCAGGACTTGTCGATCCTTGCCGAGCACGGTATCGGTCATCTCGATGGCGAACCGGTGTATCTGCTGGAACTGCGCAGCACCAGCGAGGTGCCGGGTTGCAACTGGAAAGGCTTGCGGGCGTTCATGCTCGACGGCGATCACACGATCTACAAAGTACTGGGCTATGCCGCACAGATTGGCACTTGGGCGCGCGAACACCGTTTCTGCGGCAATTGCGGTCAGGCCATGACCCAGGTGCCGCGGGAGCGGGCGATGTATTGCCAGCCTTGCGATCTGCGCAGTTATCCGCGGATTTCGCCGAGCATGATCGTGCTGGTGACCCGTGGCGATGAAGTGCTGCTGGCGCGTTCACCGCGTTTCGTCACCGGGGTCTACAGCACGCTGGCCGGGTTTGCCGAGCCTGGGGAATCGGCCGAGGATTGCCTGATCCGCGAAGTGCGCGAGGAAGTGCAGATCGAGGTGAAGAACATTCAGTACATGGGCAGCCAGTGCTGGCCGTTCCCGCACTCGATGATGCTCGGCTTCCATGCCGAATACGCCGGTGGCGAGATTGTCTGCCAGGAAGACGAGATCGAAGACGCCCAGTGGTTCAACGTGCACGATCTGCCGCCGTTGCCGGCATCCAAATCGATTGCCCGTTACCTGATCGACGTCTATGTGGCGCGGCGCTTAGGCCACGCTGAACCAGTGTTGCCAGGCTAGACGCACGGTCAACCCCAGCACCACGGTGATGAACACCGGACGAATGAACTTGGCGCCGCCGCTGATCGCGGTGCGCGCCCCGAAGAACGCGCCGACCATCACCGACAGGCCCATGCTCAGGCCGATGATCCAGTCCACCTGCCCGGAAAACACGAACACCGACAGCGCCGCAATGTTGCTGACGAAGTTCATGCTGCGCGCCACGCCGCTGGCCTTGACCAGATCGATCGGGTAGAGCAGCAGGCTGCTGACCGTCCAGAACGCGCCAGTGCCGGGGCCGGCCACGCCGTCGTAGAAACCGAGGCTGAAGCCTTGGGTCGATTGCCACTTTTTCTTGATCGGTGCGTCGCTGTCCAGCGGCGCTTTCGGCGTGCCGCCAAACAACAGGTACAGGCCACAGGCGAAGACGATCACAGGCAGCATCTTGTTCAGCCATTCGGCCGGCAGATAGTGGGCGACGACGGCGCCGGTCAGCGCACCGACCAGCGTGCCGACGATGGCGTGCATCCACTGCCGTGGGTGAAACAGCTTGCGTCGGTAGAACGTGAAACTGGCGGTGGCCGAACCGAAGGTCGAACTCAGTTTGTTGGTGCCCAGCACCAGGTGCGGCGGCAGGCCGGCGGTGAGCAACGCAGGCGTGGTCAACAGACCGCCACCGCCGGCGATGGCGTCGATGAATCCGGCAATGAAAGCGACAAGGGCCAGAACGGCCAGGGTAGTGAGGTCAACGCTGAGTTCGAAAGGCATGGAATCGGCTTATTTCGGCAGGGCGCAGAACAGGGCTGCGGGGAGGGCAGTCATGTTACTCATTTCCAAGTGTTGCGGCGACCCATAAGGCCCGGGCACCGACTGTTCAACTGTTGCCCAGCCAACACGCACACAACAAATCACCCTCCCGTCATGCATCCCGATCACCTGAAGCCTCAATAAAACCGGGCTATCGAGGCTGGCACGCTTGCTGCTCTACCTCTCTCACCTTCATCAACTGTCCCGAGGACACGCCAATGAGTCAGCAAGCCGTGAAATTTGCCTACTGGGTGCCGAACGTCAGCGGTGGGCTGGTGGTCAGCAAGATCGAACAACGCACCGACTGGGGCATCGACTACAACCGCAAGTTGGCGCAACTGGCCGAGGCGGCGGGTTTCGAATACGCCTTGACGCAAATCCGCTTCACCGCCGGCTACGGCGCCGAGTTCCAGCATGAATCGGTGGCGTTCAGCCATGCGTTGCTCGCCGCCACCAGCAAGCTCAAAGTCATCGCCGCCATTCTGCCCGGCCCGTGGCAACCAGCACTGGCGGCCAAACAGTTGGCGACCATCGATCAACTCACCAACGGCCGGATCGCGGTGAACATCGTCAGCGGCTGGTTCAAGGACGAGTTCCAGGCCATCGGCGAACATTGGCTCGAGCACGACGAGCGCTATCGTCGCTCGGAAGAGTTCATCCGCTCATTGCGAGGGATCTGGAGCCAGGACAACTTCACCTTCCGTGGCGATTTCTATCGTTTCGACAACTACAGCCTCAAGCCTAAACCGCTGGGCCGCCCGGAAATCTTTCAGGGTGGCAGTTCCCGTGCCGCGCGGGACATGGCGGCACGGGTGTCGGACTGGTATTTCACCAATGGCAACAGCGTCGAGGGCATCAAGACCCAGGTCGACGACATTCGCGCCAAAGCGGCAGCGAACCATCATTCAGTCAAAATCGGGGTGAATGCGTTTGTCATTGCCCGGGATACCGAAGAGGAAGCCAAAGCGGTGCTGGCGCAGATCATCGATCAGGCTGACCCGGAAGCGGTGAATGCGTTCGGTGATGCGGCGAAGCAGGCGGGCAGGGCGTCGCCGGAAGGTGAAGGTAACTGGGCCAAATCGACCTTTGAAGATCTGGTGCAGTACAACGACGGCTTCAAGACCAACCTGATCGGCACGCCGCAGCAGATTGCCGAGCGGATCGTGGCGTTGAAAGCGGTGGGGGTTGATCTGGTATTGGCGGGGTTCCTGCATTTTCAGGAAGAGGTGGAGTATTTCGGTCAGCGGGTGTTGCCGCTGGTGCGAGAACTCGAGGCCAAAGCGCAATCGGCCCGGGCTGCCGAAGTTGCCTGAAAATCCCTCCTGCACACTGTGCAGGAGGGATCGGCTACTTAATTACAGACCCAGCTCGGACAACCCCGGATGATCATCCGGGCGGCGGCCCAGCGGCCAGTGGAACTTGCGTTCGCTTTCCTTGATCGGCATGTCGTTGATGCAGGCGTAGCGCTGGAACATCAGCCCGTTGTCATCGAATTCCCAGTTTTCGTTGCCGTAGGAACGGAACCAGTTGCCCGAGTCGTCGTGCCATTCGTAGGCGTAGCGCACGGCGATGCGGGTGTCGGAGTAGGCCCAGAGTTCCTTGATCAGACGGTAATCCAGTTCCTTGGCCCATTTGCGGGTCAGGAAACCCTTGGCTTCTTCGCGGTTGTTGGCGAATTCGGCACGGTTGCGCCATTTGGTGTCCAGGGTGTAGGCCAGCGACACGCGCTCCGGGTCGCGGGAGTTCCAGCCATCCTCGGCCAGACGAACTTTTTCAATGGCCGATTCACGGTTGAACGGTGGCAATGGCGGACGAACTTCGGCTGCAGTAGACATGTTTGTCTCCCGATCTATTAACAGTTAAACAACTTGTCAGGCTTATTAAGGCGTTACAGGTCCAATAACTTTCGCGCCATGCATTGCGCATTATCGGCGGCACTGTGATCACCCATCACAAGCGCTACGGTAATGGCGCCGTCAATCAGGATCAGCAGCTGTTTGGCCAACAGTTGCGGGTCCTCGGCTCCATGTTCGGTACACAGCTCGCACAGGTAGTCGAGCAGTTTCTGTTTGTGGTCTTTGGCGACCAGGCGCACCGGATCCTCGGGATCGCCGGTCTCACCGCTGGTGTTGATGAAGGCGCAGCCCCGGAAACCTTCCGAGGCGAACCAGCCCTTGAGCACGGTAAACAGGTTGAGCAGACGGTCGGCCGGGGTTTCGGCCTGATCGACGGCGCTTCTGTACCAGTGCATCCAGCGCACGTCGCGGCGTTGCAGGGCGGCGACGGTCAACTCCTCCTTGTTGGCGAAGTAGCGGTAGATACTCTTTCTGGAAACGCCGGCGGTTTTCACCAGAAGATCCATGCCGGTGGCCGCGATGCCACTTTTGTAGATCAACTTTTCGGTGACATCCAGAATGATGTCTCGGGTCGTGTCGTTGCTTGTGATTTCGTTCATGTGGCAAACAGTAGAACGATCGTTCTCCTTGGTCAAATGTTTTTTATTGATCGTTCCCACGCTCCGCGTGGGAATGCAGCCCGGGACGCTCCGCGTCCCTTCCAGAGCTGGAACGCGGAGCGTCCCTTGAGGCATTCCCACGCAGAGCGTGGGAACGATCAACGATCAGTCAAGTCATTACAGACACTCACAAGACCCGAAGGAGTTGATGGTGTAAGCTCTCGGGTTCTTCGGATTCGACCCATTGCGAGCCCTATGCCGTTGCTTTTCAAACGCTCTCTGCTGCCCAAACTGCGCAGCTTTCCGCTGACCGCCGAGGCCGTGACGATCCTGCCCGGTGCCGCCGATTTCCGCCGTTGCCTGCTGGAGAAAATCGCCCAGGCGACCCAGCGCATCTACCTCGTCGCGCTTTATCTGCAAAACGATGAAGCCGGCCAGGAAATCCTCGATGCCCTGCACGCTGCCAAACTCAAGCGTCCCGAGCTTGAAATCGCGGTGGTCGTCGACTGGCTGCGGGCCCAGCGCGGCTTGATCGGCGCCGGCAAACAGCCGGGCAACTCGGCGTGGTATCAGGAAATGACCCGCACCCACCAGAGCGTGGTGCCGGTCTACGGCGTGCCGGTGCAGACCCGCGAGCTGTTCGGCGTGCTGCACCTCAAAGGCTTCGTGATCGACGATTGCGTGGTCTACAGCGGTGCGAGCCTGAACAACGTCTACCTGCACAAATTCGACAAGTACCGCTTCGACCGTTATCACGTGTTGCAGAGCCGCGAACTGGCGGACTCGATGCACCACCTGGTCAAGCACGGCCTGATCGAATCGAAAGCGGTGCATCGCCTCGACCTGCCGAACCTGCCGACCACCCGCAGCCTGCGCAACGACATCGGCGATCTGCGCAGCCGCCTTAAATATGCGGCCTACGACACCAGCGCCGGCAGCACGGCGCATACCGGTCTGTCGGTCAGCCCGTTGCTCGGTGTTGGCAAGAACAACCCGCTGAACCGGGTGATTCTGGAGCTGATCGCCAGCGCCCAGAAGCAACTGACCATCTGCACGCCTTACTTCAACCTGCCGCTGGGGGTGATCCGCGAGATCAACCGGGCGCTGGCGCGCGGTGTGAAGATCGACATCGTGGTCGGCGACAAGACCGCCAACGACTTCTACATTCCGCCGAGCGAGCCGTTCAAGGTGATCGCCGCGCTGCCGTATCTCTACGAGATCAGCCTGCGCCGTTTCGCCAAGCGTCATCAGCGCAACATCGACAGCGGCCAGCTGAACCTGCATCTGTGGCGTGAGGGCGACAACAGCTATCACCTCAAGGGCATGTGGATCGACCAGCGCTACACGCTGCTGACCGGCAACAACCTCAATCCGCGAGCGTTCCGTCTCGATCTGGAAAACGCCTTGCTGATCGATGACCCGAAAGGCGAGTGGCTGGAACCGCGTCGCGTGGAGCTGGAGAACATCTTCGTTCACACCACGCGGATCGCACGTTTCCAGGACCTGGAAGCCTTGCCGGATTACCCGGCGGGCGTGGCCAAGTTCCTCAAGCGTGTGAGCCGGGTGCGGGTCGAGCGGTTGCTGTACCGGATTCTGTAAGGCACAGAATTTTCGGCGCTGCTAAAAATGCCTTCGCGAGCAAGCCCGCTCCCACACTGGGTCTTCGCTGAGCACAATTTTGTGTTCAACAAAGATCCTATGTGGGAGCGGGCTTGCTCGCGAAGGCGTCAGAACAGGCGCTACAAGTCTCAGTTCAGACCGAGTTTGCCACGCAACGTCGACAGGTCTTCGGCCAGGGTATTGACCGGGCCGACCAGCGCCTTGCGGTCGTTGTCCTTCACCTTGTCGTAAGTCTCGAAACCACCGTCCCTGGTCTTGTACTTGGCCAGGATCTTGTCCACGGTGGCGAAGTTCTTGTCGACTTTCGCAACGAAGGCCTTGTCCTGTTTCTCGATCTGCGGACGGAACAGGTCGACGATTTTCTTCGCGCCGTCGATGTTGCCCTGGAAGTCGTAGAGGTCGGTGTGGCTGTAGCGGTCTTCTTCACCGGAGATCTTGGTCGCGGCGACTTCTTCAAGCAGCGCAGCGGCGCCGCCGACGACTTTCTCAGGCGGGAAGGTCAGGCCGGCGACGCGGGTCTGCAGGTCCTTCACGTCCTTGTTCAGGCCATCGGCCAGGGCATCAAGATCCTTGGTGCTCTTTTCCGAGAACAGCGAGTATTCGATGCGGTGGAAGCCGGTGAAGTCTTCGGCTTTCACGCCTTGCTCGTGGTCATCGACGCGGGAGTCGATGGAGGCGTCGAGGTCACTGAACAGCTCGGCGATCGGCTCGATCGACTCGTAATAAACGCGGGTCGGCGCGTAGAGCTTCTGCGCGGTGGCCAGGTCGCCTTTTTTCACCGCGTCGGTGAACTGCTGGGTGTGGCTGGCCAGTTCATCCAATTGTTCGGTGACGTAGATCTTGTAGTCCGACACCGGCCCCACCAGATCCAGAGGCGCGGTCGCGGCGAACGCCGACAGCGGGGTGTTGAGCAAACCAAGGGTCAGCAATAACGCGAGTGGCGTCTTTTTCATGGGGGCGGCTCCTGTTGAATGCTATGCAGTTGTTTTTGGTTGAGTAGCGTTGAGCAGCGAGCGACCGATGAAGTCCTTGTCGCCCGTGACACCCGGCAGGGTGAAGAAGTAACCGCCGCCGACCGGCTTGAGGTATTCCTCCAGCGGTTCGCCATTGAGGCGGGTCTGCACGGTGATGAAGCCTTTTTCCAGGTCGGCCTGGTAACAGATGAACAGCAGGCCCATGTCGAGCTGGCCGTTCTTGTTCACGCCGTTGGAGTAGTTGAACGGCCGGCGCAGGATCAGGTTGGCCTGGCTCGCGGCGGTGCGCGGATTGGCCAGGCGAATGTGCGCATCAAGCTTGGTCAGCTTGCCTTCCGGGTCCTTGCTGTAATCCGGCACCTCGGTCTCATGGCTGGCGCCCATCGGCGCGCCGGTCGTTTTGACCCGGCCGATGATGCTTTCCTGTTCCTGCAACGGCGTGCGGTCCCAGCGTTCGACGAAGTTGCGGATGATCCGCACCGCCTGATAACTGCCGTGGGCCGCCCAGGCCGGTTCGTCACTCCCCGGTTGCACCCAGACGATGCGGTCCATGGCTTTGCCGTCGTTAGAATCCGGGTTGGCCGAACCGTCGCGGAAACCCAGGAAGTTACGCGCCGATTGCGCCGGCACACCGGGCTTGGCCGGGGCTTGCGGCGGCACGCTGCCTTCCTGTTTCCAGCGCACCAGCAGCAGATCCGGCAGGTTCTTCACGATGTCGCGCAGGGCGTGGATGTTGGTGTCTGCGGTGTTGGAGCAGAACTGCAGGCTCAGGTCGCCGTGGCAGCAATCGGCTTCCAGCGCATCGTTGGGGAAACCGACCATGCGCACCAGGCGCTTGGGTTTGGCGGACGCGAGGCCGAAACGCTCGTCGAACAGCGATTCGCCCACCGACACAGTGATGGTCAAGTTGTCCGGGGTGACCACCGGGCCGAGGATGCCGGAATCCGGCGGCGGCAGCTTCGGATCGATCTGCGCCACCGGGCCGCCCTTCATCAGAAACGTGATGCGCTCGTTAAGGGTGCGGAACAGACGCTCCAGGTCTTCACGGTCGCTGGCCAGCACATCGAACGACACCAGCATGCCGGCCGCCGGGCGCGGGGTGACGATGCCGCTCTGGTGTACGCCATGAAAGTCATGGTGATCCTGGGTCTTGTCGCTGCTCGGTGCTTCGGTGACTTGCGCAGGCGAGGCGGCCATTGCCGGGCAGCTCAACGCCGTGCCGGCCAGTGCGACACCGGCGGCGCCCATCCCCATCAGTACGCGGCGACGTTGCAGGTTGAAGTGTTCGGAATCGTTCATCGGTATTCGTCTTCTGCTTACAGGCCGGAGAGGCCGAGGGCGGGATCAATGGCGTCGAGGGCGTCGGCCAAGGCCTTGGCCTTGTCGGCGATCTGCTTGCGTTGCTCACCGTTGACGGTGTCGTAACTGGCGTAGCCGTCCTTGACCTTGAAGCCGTTCAGCGTGGTATCGAAATCAGCCAGCGCGCTGTCGATTTTCGGCAGCAGGTCGGCGGCGGATTTGCTCAGCAGCGGACGCAGCAGTTCGACGACTTTGTGCGCCGTTTCCTGATTGGCCGCGAAGCCGTTGAGATCGCTGTGGCTGTAGCGTTCCTCTTCGCCGCTGGCGGCGCGCACGTCGGCGAGGGTGTTGAGGTTGCGCACGACGATTTCCACCAGTTGCTCCGGTGGCAGCGACTGGGCCAGCAGCTGTTGTTTCAGCGTGGTGACGTTGTCGAGCAAGCCTTGGGCAATCGGTGTCAGGCCGTCGAGTTTGCGTTGCTGGAACAGCGCGTATTCGAGGCGGTGGAAGCCGACGAAGGCCGGATCCTGCTCGCGCTTTTCGAAGTAATCGGCGCGGGCGTTGATGCTGTTGTCCAGCTCGGCCAAGCGTTGTGCGGCCGGGGCCAGACGCTGGTACGCGGCACGGGCCGGCAAATACAAAGCCTGGGCCTGGGCCAGATCGCCACTGTCGATGGCTTGATTCAGCGCCGTCACGGCTTTGATCAGCGCGTTGCCCTGGCTGGCCAGGTAGACGCGAAACTCCGACAGCGGCCCGACGAAGGCAACCATCGACGGCTTGGCCTTGGCGGCGGCATCGGACGCGGCGGTCGGCGTCACGTGCAGGGTGCCGCGCGGGTTGCTCAGCAGGCCGCAGGTGATGGCGTATTCGCCGGGTTGCAGGTTGGCGTTGATCACCTGGCTCAGGCCCGGCGCGATGTTCTCGCGCTCTTCGATCACCAGCACGCCGTCGAGGATTTCCCATTCCACCGCCCGGTCGGAGCGGTTGACGATGCGGAAACTGGCGTGGCCGGCCGGGACGGTGAGGGCGTTCGGCTCGCAACTGTGCGGATGGATGTTCACCACCACTTCGTCACGGTTGTGCTGACGTTTGGCGGCGGCCATTTTCGAGGCGTAGTAGAACAGGCCACCGGCGGCGATCATCACGACCACCGAACCGGCCACCGCCCAGCGCAAGGCGCGGGGAGGCGAGGCCTGAGGAGTATTAGGCTTTGACATGAAGGCCCTTATTGGCTGGAAACGGAAGACGATTGGGCAGCAGGCTTGGGCGCCGGCATGAAAAACATCACCAGCGCCACCAGCAGATAAATCAGGTACGCGCCGAGGGTGCTGACGGTCGGTGCATCCTGATAACCGAACATGCCGGCCAGCACCGAGCCCAGCGGGCCATCCATCGGCAGCGTCGCGCTGAAGTCGAAGAGCACGGTTTGCAGGTGGTTCCACACCCCGGCTTCATGCAGGGCCTGCACCGAGTTGGCGAGAATCCCGGCGGCGACCACGAGGATGAACAACCCGGTCCAGCGAAAAAACGCCGACAGATTCAGGCGCATGCTGCCGCTGTAGATCAGGAAGCCGACGATGATCGCCAGGATCAGGCCGAGCAGGGCGCCGATCGGCGCGGCCGGGCCTTCGCTCTGCTGGAACACGGCGAGCAGGAAGAACACGGTTTCCAGACCTTCCCGGGCCACGGCGAAAAACACCATCGCGATCAGCGCGATGACCTGATGTTTCGAAGACGTCAGCGCATGATCGAGGGAGGCTTGCAGCGAATGCTTGATCGAACGCGCGACCTTGCGCATCCAGAACACCATCGAACTGAGAATGCCCACGGCCACCAGCCCGACCACGCCTTCGAACAGTTCCTGCTGCTTTTGCGGGAATTCGGCGCTGACCAGTTCCAGGCCGCCGCCAACCAGCAAGGCCAGCGCAGCGGCGAGAAAAACCCCGATCCACACCGCCGGCATCCACTGGCCACGGCCGGTCTGTTGCAGGTAGCTGGCGATGATGCCAACGATCAGCGCGGCTTCGATGCCTTCGCGCAACATGATCAAAAAGGGAACGAGCATTCGACGATCACTGTGTAACGAAATGAGGTTACAAGTTGTAACATAATGAAAGTCATTCTCACATGGCATCCATTGACATTTACCTGAACCTCAGCTGAACGAGTCTGAACATCCACGCCGCCCAGCCAGCTGCGCTAAGATGCCCGCCACTCGAACAACAACAGGATTGCGCGCGTTCCATGTCGGAAAAAGACACCATCGCCATTCAACTGGTGCGCGAAGCACTGCTGCAAAGTTGTGCCCCGGGCGTGGCCACGGAAGAAGTCTTGAGCAAGGTCGGGATCGATCCGGCGCGGCTGCCCACCGATGACGCGCGCGTCCCGGCCAGCCAGTACGCGCGGTTATGGCGCCTGTTGGCCCGGCGCGGCGATGACGAGTTCTTTGGCATGGACCCGCGCAAGCTGAAATCCGGCAGCCTGGAATTCCTCTGCCGCAGCGCGATGGCCCAGCCGAACCTGGCTGCGGGGCTGAGCACCGGTTTGAATTTCCTGTCGCTGATGCTCGAACGCATGCCGGCGCAACTGGTGCACCAGCAGAGTCTGGCGGAAATCGTGCTGCTGGAAGACGATCCGGAACCGCGTCGCGCCTTCACCTATTTCACTTACTGGATGATCGTCCACGGCGTGGCGTGCTGGCTGGCGGGACGACGGATTCCGATCCTGGCCATCGAACTGCGCTGCCCGGCGCCGGATTTCTGTGATGACTATAGAGTGATGTTCTCCGAGAACCTGCGTTTTGACCGGCCGCGCACGCGGATGATCTTTGCCGCCGACGTGCTGGATCTGCCGATCAAGCGCAGCGCCGAGGAGTTGAAGCGCTTTCTGGCCCATGCCCCGGCCAACATTCTGGTGAAATACCGCGACCCGGAAAGCCTTGCGAGCCGGATCAAGCAGGATCTGCGGCAATTATCCGCAGATAAGTGGCCGGAAACCGACGCGCTGGCCCAGCAGTTGTGCATGTCGGCTTCGACCCTGCGTCGGCGTCTGGCTGAAGAAGGGCAGACCTATCAGGGTTTGAAGGACAGCGTGCGCAAGGAACTGGCGATCACCTGGCTGGCGGAACCTTCGATCAGTTTTGCCGACATCGCCACCCGCTTGGGGTTTGCCGATGCGAGCTCGTTCTACAAGGCGTTTCGCAAGTGGTCGGGGACCAATCCGGGGCACTATCGCAGCTTGATCCTCAACGAAGCGTCCTGACCCACCACCGCCCACCGCTGACTCTCGTTCCCACGCTCTGCGTGGGAATGCCTCAAGGGACGCTCCGCGTTCCAGCTCTGGAGGGGACGCGGAGCGTCCCGGGCTGCATTCCCACGCGGAGCGTGGGAACGATCAGCTGCAACCGGATTCTTGGCCAAACCAGTCATCCACTTTGAGGGCTTTGACCATTGCCGCCGCCGGCGTGCGGCGCGAGTATTCCTCTGTTGTTAACGGTTCCCCAACCTAATAAGAACAGAGGGATTCTGGCAATGCGCGATTACTTGTCTGCCACCAAACAGTTTGATTATCAGCACATCGTGGACGCCGCCCTCAGCGGCTCGCTCGAGGCGCTCAACGCCTGCGTCGAATGTTGTGACCGGCACGCGCTGCCGGGGCGCATCGCGCTGTTCTGGGAAGGCCGCGACGGCGCCAGTGCGACGTATACCTTCAGCGACCTGCTGGACAAAGCCGCGCGTTTCGCCAATTTCCTTCTCGCCCAGGGCGTGCAGAAGGGCGACAAGGTCGCCGGCCTGCTGCCGCGCAATATCGAATTGCTGATCACCGTGTTCGCCACCTGGCGCATCGGCGCGGTGTATCAACCGCTGTTCACCGCGTTCGGCCCCAAGGCCCTCGAGCATCGCCTGAACAGCTCCGGCGCCAAAGTCGTGGTGACCGACGCCGCCAACCGGCCGAAACTCAGCGAAGTCGCTGATTGCCCGACGCTGGTCACCGTCGGCGGCCCGAAAGGCCAGGGCATCGTCCGTGGCGATTTCAGTTTCTGGGCCGAGCTGCCCAACCATTCCAATGTCTGCGAACCGGTGATGCTGACCGGCGAAGACCCGTTCCTGCTGATGTTCACCTCGGGCACCACCGGCCCGTCGAACGCGCTGTCGGTGCCGCTCAAGGCGGTCGTCGCATTCCAGAGCTACACCCGCGATGCCGTGGATCTGCGCCCGGAAGATGCGTTCTGGAACGTTGCCGATCCGGGCTGGGCCTACGGCATCTATTTCGGTGTCACCGGCCCGTTGTCGATGGGCCACCCGATCACGTTCTACGATGGCCCGTTCACCCTCGAAAGCACCTGCCGGGTGATCAACAAATACGGGATCACCAACCTCACCGGTTCGCCCACGGCGTATCGCCTGTTGATTGCCGGCGGCGATGAGTTCGCCAAGTCGATCAAGGGCAAGCTGCGCATCGTCAGCAGCGCCGGCGAGCCGTTGAACCCGGAAGTGATCCGCTGGTTCGCCGACAACCTCGGCGTGGTCATTCACGATCATTACGGCCAGACCGAACTGGGCATGGTCCTGTGCAATCACCACGGCCTCGAACACCCGATCCACCTCGGCGCCGCCGGTTTCGCCTCGCCGGGCCATCGCATCGTGGTGCTCGACGAGCAGAACAACGAACTCGGCGTCGGCCAGCCCGGCATCCTCGCCATTGATCGCACGCAGTCGCCAATGTGCTGGTTCGCCGGTTACCAAGGCGCGCCAACCAAAGCCTTCGTCGGCAATTACTACCTGAGCGGCGACACCGTCGAGTGGAACCCGGACGGCAGCATCAGCTTCGTCGGCCGCAGCGATGACGTGATCACCGCGTCTGGCTACCGGGTCGGCCCGTTCGACGTGGAAAGCGCACTGATCGAACACCCGGCCGTCGTCGAGGCAGCGGTGGTCGGCAAGCCCGATCCGGAGCGCACCGAACTGGTGAAGGCCTTCGTCGTGCTCAACCCGCAATACCGCGCGGAACCTGCGCTGGCCGAAGAACTGCGCCAACACGTGCGCAAGCGTTTGGCCGCGCATTCGTACCCCCGTGAAATCGAATTTGTCAGCGAGTTGCCGAAAACCCCGAGCGGCAAATTGCAGCGCTTTATCTTGCGCAACCAGGAAATCGCCAAGGCTCAAGAGGCCGCGGCGCACAACGTTTCAGCTTGAATCCAAGGAAACAGTCATGCAGATCGAAAACAAGGTTTTTATCGTCACCGGCGGCGCATCCGGCCTGGGTGCCGCTACCGCTGAATTGCTGGTGAGTGCCGGCGCCAAAGTGATGCTGGTGGACATGAACGCCGACGCCGTTGCCGCCCAGGCCCAACGCCTCGGCGCGCAGAGCGTGGTCGCCGACATCAGCAACGAAGCCGCCGCCGAGGCCGCCGTGCAGGCAACGGTAAAAGCCTTCGGCAGCCTGAATGGTCTGGTGAACTGCGCCGGCATCGTTCGCGGCGAGAAAATCCTCGGCAAAAACGGCCCGCACGCCTTGTCCAGTTTCGCTCAGGTGATCAACGTCAACCTGATCGGCAGCTTCAACATGCTGCGTCTGGCAGCGGCAGCGATTGCCGAAAGCGAAGCCAATGCCGACGGCGAGCGCGGTGTGATCATCAACACCGCATCGGTTGCGGCATTCGACGGCCAGATCGGCCAGGCCGCGTACTCTGCATCCAAAGGCGCGATCGCCAGCCTGACCCTGCCTGCCGCCCGCGAACTGGCGCGCTTCGGCATCCGCGTGATGACCATCGCCCCGGGCATTTTCGAAACCCCGATGATGGCCGGCATGACCCCGGAAGTGCGCGACTCGCTGGCCGCCGGCGTACCGTTCCCGCCGCGCCTGGGCAAACCGGCCGAGTACGCCGCGCTGGTGCGGCATATCATCGAAAACAGCATGCTCAACGGCGAGGTGATCCGTCTCGACGGTGCCTTGCGCATGGCCGCCAAGTAAGGAGGATTTCCCATGACCATCTCCAACGATCCGATTGTCATCGTCAGCGCCGTCCGCACCCCGATGGGCGGTTTTCAGGGCGAACTGAAAAGCCTGACCGCGCCACAACTCGGCGCAGCAGCAATCAAGGCTGCGGTCGAACGCGCCGGTGTTGCCGCCGATGCAGTCGATGAAGTGCTGTTCGGCTGCGTGCTGCCCGCCGGTCTCGGTCAGGCGCCTGCGCGTCAGGCTGCGCTGGGCGCCGGGCTGGACAAATCCACCCGCTGCACCACCGTCAACAAGATGTGCGGCTCGGGCATGGAAACCACGATTCTGGCCCACGACATGCTGCTGGCCGGCAGCGCCGATGTGGTGATCGCCGGCGGCATGGAAAGCATGTCCAATTCGCCGTACCTGCTGGATCGCGCCCGCGCCGGCTACCGCATGGGCCACGGTCGGGTGCTGGATTCGATGTTCCTCGATGGCCTCGAAGACGCCTACGACAAGGGCCGTCTGATGGGCACCTTCGCCGAGGATTGCGCTGAAACCAACGACTTCAGCCGCGAGGCTCAGGACGCTTTTGCCATCGCCTCGACCACCCGCGCCCAGCAGGCGATCAAGGACGGCAGCTTCAAGGCCGAGATCGTTCCGCTGACCGTGACCGTTGGCAAAGAACAGGTTGTGATCAGCAACGACGAGCAGCCACCAAAAGCCAAGCTGGACAAGATCGCTTCGCTGAAACCGGCGTTCCGCGAGGGCGGTACCGTGACCGCAGCCAACTCCAGCTCGATCTCCGACGGCGCCGCCGCACTGGTGCTGATGCGTCAGTCGCAAGCGCAGAAACAGGGTCTGAAACCGCTGGCGGTGATTCACGGTCACGCTGCCTTCGCTGGCACCCCGGGCCTGTTCCCGGTGGCACCGATTGGCGCGATCAAGAAACTGATGAAGAAAACCGGCTGGTCGCTGGATCAGGTCGATCTGTTTGAAGTCAACGAAGCCTTCGCCGTGGTCGGCATGGCGGCGATGACCCACCTGGAAATCCCTCACGACAAGCTCAACATCCACGGCGGCGCCTGCGCCCTCGGTCACCCGATCGGTGCGTCCGGCGCGCGGATTCTGGTGACCTTGCTCTCGGCCCTGCGCCAGAAAGGCCTGAAACGCGGCGTCGCGGCGATCTGCATCGGCGGCGGCGAAGCCACGGCGATGGCCGTCGAGTGCGTCTGAACCGATTTAAGGATTTGCCATGATTCCCAATGACGACCAACAACAAATCCGCGACATGGCCCGGCAGTTTGCCGAGGAACGGCTGAAACCGTTCGCCGCCGAGTGGGATCGCGAGCACCGTTTCCCGAAAGAAGCCATCGGCGAAATGGCCGAACTGGGCTTTTTCGGCATGCTGGTGCCGGAGCAGTGGGGCGGTTGCGACACCGGTTACCTGGCCTACGCCATGGCCCTGGAAGAAATCGCCGCCGGTGACGGCGCGTGCTCGACGATCATGAGCGTGCACAACTCGGTGGGTTGCGTGCCGATCCTCAAGTTCGGCAACGACGACCAGCGCGAGCGTTTCCTCAAACCGCTGGCCAGCGGTGAGATGCTCGGAGCCTTCGCGTTGACCGAACCACAGGCCGGTTCCGACGCCAGCAGCCTGAAAACCCGCGCACGCCTTGAAGGCGATCACTACGTGCTCAACGGCTGCAAACAGTTCATCACCTCCGGGCAGAACGCCGGGGTCGTGATCGTGTTTGCCGTCACCGACCCGAGCGCCGGCAAGCGCGGGATCAGCGCCTTCATCGTGCCGACCGACTCGCCGGGCTACAAAGTCGCCCGCATCGAGGACAAGCTCGGCCAGCACGCCTCGGACACCTGCCAGATTCTGTTCGAAGACGTGAAAGTGCCGGTGGCCAACCGATTGGGCGAGGAGGGCGAGGGCTACAAGATCGCCCTGGCCAACCTTGAAGGCGGCCGTGTCGGCATCGCTTCGCAATCGGTGGGCATGGCCCGCGCCGCGTTCGAAGCGGCGCGCGATTACGCCCGTGAACGTGACACCTTCGGCAAGCCGATCATCGAGCATCAGGCCGTGGCGTTCCGCCTGGCGGACATGGCGACCCAGATCGCCGTGGCGCGGCAGATGGTGCATTACGCCGCGGCCCTGCGTGACAGCGGTCAGCCAGCGCTGGTCGAAGCATCGATGGCCAAACTGTTCGCCTCGGAAATGGCCGAAAAGGTCTGTTCGATGGCGTTGCAAACCCTCGGCGGTTACGGTTACCTCAACGACTTCCCGCTGGAGCGCATCTACCGCGACGTGCGGGTCTGCCAGATCTACGAAGGCACCAGCGACATTCAGCGCATGGTCATTTCGCGCAATCTTTGAGAAGGAATCTGCACATGAGTTACGAAACGATTTTGCTGGAAACCCATGGCCGCGTCGGCCTGATCACCCTCAATCGCCCGCAGGCGCTGAACGCCCTCAACGCGCAACTGGTCAGCGAAGTGAACCGCGCGCTGGATGGTTTTGAAGCCGACGCGAACATTGGCTGCATCGTCATCACCGGTTCGACCAAAGCCTTCGCCGCCGGCGCCGACATCAAGGAAATGGCTGATCTGACCTACCCGCAGATCTACATGGACGACCTGTTCAGCGACAGCGACCGCGTGGCCAACCGCCGCAAGCCGATCATCGCGGCGGTCAACGGTTTTGCCCTGGGTGGCGGCTGTGAACTGGCGCTGATGTGCGACTTCATCCTGGCCGGCGACAACGCCAAATTCGGCCAGCCGGAAATCAACCTCGGCGTGCTCCCAGGCATGGGCGGCACCCAGCGCCTGACCCGCGCCGTGGGCAAGGCCAAGGCCATGGAAATGTGTCTGAGCGGGCGTTTGATCGACGCGGTGGAAGCCGAGCGCTGCGGCATCGTCGCGCGGATCGTGCCGAGTGCCGAGTTGCTGGATGAGGCGCTGAAAGTGGCGGCGGTGATCGCCAGCAAATCGCTGCCGATTGCGATGATGGTCAAGGAAAGCGTCAACCGCGCGTTTGAAGTGAACCTGACTGAAGGCGTGCGATTCGAGCGTCGGGTGTTCCATGCGGCGTTTGCGACGCAGGATCAGAAGGAAGGGATGGCGGCGTTTGTGGCCAAGCGGCCTGCCGAGTTCCAGGGCAAGTAATAGCGTTCGCCCCCACGCATTGCGTGGGGGCGATCAGTCAGAGCTGATAGTTCTTCAACTCCCGAGCAATCACCATCCGCTGTATCTCGCTCGACCCCTCATAAATCTGGGTAATCCGCGCATCCCGGTAGTACTTCTCAACCGGGTAATCCTCCAGATACCCATACCCGCCATGAATCTGAATCGCTGACGAACACACCTTCTCGGCCATTTCCGAAGCAAACAGCTTGGCCTGCGAAGCCTCCGACAGACACGGTTTACCTGCCGTACGCAGCCGCGCCGCGTGCAGGATCATCAAGCGTGCCGCGTTGATCTGCATCTGCATGTCCGCCAGCAGGTTGGCGATGCTCTGGTGCTCGACAATCGCCTTGCCGAACTGCACCCGATCACGGGCGTAACCCAGCGCCGCTTCAAACGCCGCGCGGGCGATGCCCAGGGCTTGCGCCGCAATGCCGATACGTCCGCCTTCAAGGTTGGAGAGGGCAATCGCCAGGCCTTTACCGCGCTCACCCAATAGATTCGCTTCAGGAATGCTGCAATTGTTCAGCGTCACCGCGCAGGTATCGGAAGCGCGGATGCCCATCTTGTGTTCGGTGCGATCGACGATGAAACCCGGCGTATCGGTCGGCACCAGAAACGCCGAGATGCCACGCTTGCCGAGATCCGGATCAGTCACCGCAAACACGATCGCCAGTTTCGCCCGCTTGCCATTGCTGACAAATTGCTTGGCGCCGTTGATTACCCATTGTCCGTCGCGCAGTTCGGCGCGGGTGCGCAGGTTGTGCGCTTCGGAGCCGGCCTGGGGTTCGGTCAGGCAGAAGCAACCGATCACCGCGCCGCTGGCCAGATCCGCCAGCCAGGTCTGTTTCTGTTCTTCGCTGCCGTAGTTGAGCACCGGCCCGCAACCCACCGAGTTGTGGATGCTCATGAACGCGCCGGTGGCGCCGTCACCGGCGGAAATCTCTTCCACCGCCAGCGCGTAGGCCACGTAGTCGACGTACGTGCCGCCCCATTCCTCCGGCACCACCATGCCCAGCAGGCCGAGTTCGCCCATCTTTGCCACCAGACCGTCATCGATCCAGCCGGCCTTTTCCCAGGCTTGTGCGTGGGGCGCGATTTCGCCACGGGCGAAGTCCCGGGCCATGTCGCGGATCATTACCTGGTCTTCAGTCAATTCGAGATCGTGCATGGCTCAGCTCCCGCTCTCTTCGAAACCGTGAAAGAAACTCGCGATGTGCTCGGCGTGCAGCGCAGCCAGGGTCGGCGGGTTCCAGCGCGGTGATTTGTCTTTGTCGATCAGCAGGGCGCGCACGCCTTCGATCAGGTCGCCGCGTTCGAACCACTGGCGATCCAGATGCAGTTCGAGGGCGAAGCAGAGTTCCAGGCTCAGGTGCCGGCCGCGACGCAGCATTTCCAGGGTCACGCCCATGGCCAGCGGCGAGCGGGTTTCCAGCAGGTCGGCGGTGGTGGTCGCCCATTCGTGGCTGTCGGCGACGGTCACGGCGCGCAGTTGCTCGACGATACTCGGCACGTCAGGCAACGCGAAGAAATGGTCGATGGCCGGGCGCAAGGCTTCAAGCGGCGCATCCGGCAGGGTTTGCACGGCGTGGCGGGCCAGCAGGCTTTGCAGATCCTTCAGCGGCGTGTCGTGCCACTCCAGGTGATCGAGCTGTTCGTCGAGGGTGCCGAGTTTGCTGCTGTCCAGATACCAGTCGGCGAGGCCGCAATACAGCGCATCCGCCGCACGAATCTGCACGCCGCTGACGCCCAGATAAATCCCCAGCTCGCCGGGAATCCGTGGCAGGAAATAACTGCCGCCGACATCCGGGAAATAGCCGATCGCCACTTCCGGCATCGCCAGACGGCTCTTCTCGGTGACCACCCGCAGATCGGCGCCTTGCACCAGACCCATGCCGCCGCCGAGAACGAAACCGTCCATCAGCGCCAGCACCGGTTTGCGGTAGTGGTGGATCGTCAGGTCGAGGGCGTATTCCTCGACGAAGAAATCTTCGTGCAGCGTGTCGCCGCTTTTATGGCTGTCGTACAGGGATCGAATGTCGCCACCGGCACAAAAGGCTTTCTCGCCGGCACCGCGCAGCACGACGGCGTGGATATCGGCATCGGCGGCCCAGGCATCCAGGTGTTGCTGGAGCTGGCGCACCATGTCGAGGGTCAGGGCATTGAGGCCGGCGGGGCGGTTGAGGGTCAGATGACCGATGTGATTGCGAACCTCGGCCAGCACTTCGTGCGGCGTGGCATCCATGGACGAAGTCCGCGGGGATGAAGCCTGAGCAGTCATCACTAACTCCCTGCTTTTATTGTCTTTATTCGAGAAGCTCGCGCGCGAGCGTTACCGGATCGTAACAGTGCAAATTTGCCGTGTACAACGGGGATATGTGCACGGGCTGTCTGCATTTTTACCTTAGGCCAAATGCACAGGATCGCGGCTTCTTTTCAATCGACAACGCTGACAGGGACTGGCTCTGGACTCAGCGGAACACCTGGCCAATGCTGCGCCGCTTGGCATGCAGTTCACTGGCATGAATCAACTGCTCCAGATCCTCCGGCGTGACATCGATGAACGCCTCCATATCGGCCAGTGCCAATTTCAGATCCTCGGCCGTGATGGACTGAATATCGAGCGGCGCCACGGCTGGCGCGGGCTCGGCGGGGCGTTTCGGGTAGCGGATGCGGGTGAGGTTGTTGTAGGCCAGTGCGGCGAGCAGCAGGCAGGCGGCGCTGAGCATCACCGGTTCCAGGGCTTTCCAGTCCATGGCGATGGTCATCGGATCGGCCAGCACCATGGTCAACGCGACGGCGCCGGCCGGTGGGTGCAGGCAGCGCAGCCAGCACATCAGGATCAGCGCCATGCCTGCGGCGAGGCACGCGCTGCCGAGGGTTCGGCCGAGTACGTGGGCCACCAGCAACGCGACGATGCCCGCGCACAGGTAGCCGCCGATGATCGACCATGGCTGGGCGAGGGCGCCGGACGATACGGCGAACAGCAGCACCGCCGAAGCGCCCAGCGGGCCGATCAGGTGGTAGGCCACTTCAATGCCGAACACCTGACTGCACGCCCACACGCTGAACAACGTGCCCAGGGCCATGCCGATCGCGGCGCGGCTCCATTCGGTGGGGCGGGTGTTGATGGCGGCGGGCAACCAGCGAGCGAGCATGCAGAATCGATCCTTTGCGAAATTCAGGGCAAAAAAAAGGACTTGTCCGTAAACGCGGAAAGTCCTTCGAAGTGTTCCAACTATTGGGGGAGGAACGCGCACAGTGTGCCAAGCAATCACGATGCTGACAAATTCATATAAATGCAGTTTCAGTGCATTATTTATGCAGTAAAGCCACGCGGCGTCCGCTCATGAAGCACAGGAATCCACCCATCGCGGTCAGTGCGCTGAGGGCGTAGAACATGGTCGGCGCCGGCGTGTGCATCAGCAGGAAGCCGCAGATCACCGGACTCAGCGCGCCACCCAGCGCCGCCAGATTCTGCGCGCCGTAATAGCTGCCGCGCAGTTCTTCCGGGGCCAGGGTGTCGACGAACAGGAATTCCGACGGGTAAATGATCATCTCGCCGAGGGTGAAGATGAACATCGCGATGCACCACGTCACCAGGCTGTCCGCTAGGCTGAAGCCGATCAAACCGAGGATGAACAGGCTGGTGCCGGCGGCGATCCAGTAGCGCAGTTTTTCCCGGTTGAGGAAGCGGCCGATCTGGTATTGCAGCAGGATCACCGCGATGGCGTTGCAGGCGAGCAGGGCGGCCATGGTTTGCAGGGCTCGCTGCGAGTCTTCGACCACCAGCAGGTATTGCGACAGGTACAGGGTGAAGCGGCCATGGACCACGGTGCTGAGCAGACAGCCGCAGGTGAACATGATCAGCGTGCGGTCGTTTTTCAGGGTGATCAGGGTTTTCAGAAAGCTTTGCGGCTGGCCGATGGCAGCAATCGGGCTGGCGTCCTTGGGGATGCCGATCATCAGAAAGATGCTGCCGAAAGCGATGCCGGCGGCAATCAGAAACGGCGCAATCGGGTAGACCCCGGCGATTACCACGCCGAGCATCGGGCCCGTGGCGTAGCCGATGTTGGTGAGGGTGTAGCGCAGGGAAAACGCCTTGGCCCGCTGGCCCATGGGCAGGTTTTCACTGAGGATCGCCTTGGAGCCGATCAGGAACAACGCCGAGGCGGTTTCGGTGATGACCAGGGTGGCGGTGGTCAGGTACAGGTCTTTGGCGAAGGTCAGCAACACGAATCCGATAGAGCTGGACAGCATGGCGAGAATCAGCAACCGGCGCTTCTCGAGCCGGTCGATGATGTAGCCGCCGTACAGCGCAAGCAGGGTGGCGATGAACACCGCGATGCCCAGCAACAACCCGACATCCTGTTGGTTGAGGCCGAGTTTGTTGCTCAAGAACAAGGTGAGCAACGGACTGGTGATGGCGCGGCTGACGACGATGGTCAGCGAGACGATCATCAGGCGGCGGATAACGAGCGAGTAGGTGGCCACGGAAAATCAAATGTCCTTATTCGGTTAACAGGTGCTCGAGATCGCGCACGGAATCCAGCGTTTGCAGTTGCCGCAGCTGCGCCAGTAACGGCTCGGCCTTGACCGGTGAAATGACCCGCAACGCCAGACTGAAAAACTTCTCCTCCAGCGCCGCCTCGCTCAGCGGATTGCCCGGCGCGCCCAGCGGCACCTCGACACACAGACTCGCCTCACGCCCGTCGCGGGTTCGCACAACGACCACCGGCTCGCCATCCTCCGACAGTCGCTCATCCACTTCAAGACGAATGCGCGTCAGCCAGTGAGCGATGCACGGATCGTTGCGTGGCTGCTCATCGTAAGCCTCGAGTCGGCAATGACCGTGCACCAGTCGCGCGGCGAGGGCGTAGGGCAGGCTCATCTGCGCGGCGGCCAGACTTTGGGTGTCGCGGCCACCGCACATGTCGAGCAGAAACCCGCACAGGTTCACCTGGACGTCTTCCACCTGATCGGCGCCGATCTGCAGTTGCTCCAGCAGCAGCCCGAGCGCATCGATAGCCGAATGGGTGCCACGGCAAGCGGCGTAGGGTTTGATCGAACAGCGCGCGAGTTTCCAGACGCGCCCCAGTTCGAGATCCAGCGCATCCGGTTGCGCGCTGCCCGGCGCCAGCGTCTTGAGAAATCCACCCCAGACATCCTCGAACAAAACCGACGGCCCACTGACGCCTTCACGGGCAAAACGCGCCGCGAGCAAGCCACCCTCGGCCGCACGACCGCTGTGCAGTTTCTTGCTTTGCGAACCGTCATGAATGAATGCCCACAACCCGCCGCTGAAACTGCCGGCGATGCCCAGTGCCGACACGGTTTGCCCGACATTCAGCGCAAAGATCCGTGCACAGGCCGCCGCCGCGCCGAACACACCGCAGGTGGCGGTCGAGTGCCAACCGGCGCCGTTGTGCGCCGAATAACTGCCGCAGGCTTCCAGCACCCGCCGACCGATTTCGTAGCCGATCACCACGGCGGTGATGAATTCGCGACCGTCCACCGGCCGGTCCACCAGCGACAGCGCCGCCATCACCGCCGGCAACACCACCGCGCCCGAGTGATCGCAACCGCCGGTGTCGTCCAGTTCCAGCGCATGGGCGGCGATGCCGTTGAGCAAGGCCGCATGCCCCGTGCCGACGCGCAATGACGAACCCCAGACCAGCGCGGTGCC
>NZ_JAIHBA010000028.1:42976-114256 GCF_019718735.1 Pseudomonas sp. RIT778
GGCTCTGCACCGAATACCTGCCGCGCCTGAAGCGCCACCGCACTGTCGGCCCCGGCCAGCGCTGCGCCGAAGGTGTCGAGAATGTGTCGCTTGGCCTGTTCCACCAACGCTGGCGGCAGATCTTCAAACCGCGTTTCGACGCAAAACTGCGCCAGCCGCTGCATGCGTTCCGTCATACGAGGTAGTCCCGATAATGGCGCTCATACACCGACGCCGGATGATCCTGCGCAACCGGCGCCGCCGTTTGCGCCCACCACTGCGCGACCTCAGCGCCGGTGGCGATCCACACATCGTCGTGCTGCTGAATGCCTTGCAGCAATTCCTGCAGCACGCCGATGCGCCCCGGCGTGGCGATGATTTCCGGGTGCAGGCGCAGCACGTAGCACAGGCCGAAGCGGTGAAACCCGGCGAAGTCCATTTGCAGGTTGCCCAGGGTGTGGCTGTAGGAAGCGATCCGCGATTGTGCCGGCGGCACGGCCGGGCTCAGGTTGAAGGCGAAGTAGGGCTCGTCTTCCAGTTCGTAATGCAGCGGCAGCTCGACCACTTCAGGCGCGGTCGGATGCAAGAACGGCAGGTCATCGCCACGCCAAGATGACGACCAGAGAATGCCGTGATCTTTCAAGGTTTCGATGAAGCCCGGCGCGCCGTTGCCCGCCGGAATCCGGAAACCGGTTGGAGGCACGCCGGTCAATGCTTCCAGCGCTGCACAGCCCTTGGCGACTTCCGCGCTTTGCGCCGCCAGATCCAGCGTGTCGTAATCCTGATGGCGGTAACCGGCGCAGGCGATCTCATGCCCGTCAGCCAGAATCGCGGCGATGTGCTGCGGGTTTTCCTCGGCAACGATGCCGGGCACGAACCAACTGCTGCGCACCCCGAGTTCCCTGAACAGGCCGAGCAATCGCTCGACGCCGCGTTGCGTGCCGTAGCGCCACACCGACAGCGTCTTGTCGCGCCCGGCGACTTCCGGGGCCTGGGTGAGAATGCCGTGGATGTCGTTGTAATCGACGGTCAGCACCACCGCGCAGCGTTTGCCGGCGGGCCAGAGGTTGTCAGCGTCAGCCATGTTGATGCTCCTTCAGCCACCAGCGGGCGACGTCGCGGCAGGTGGCGAACCACACGTCATCGCGCTGGCGCATGTGTTCGAAGAGTTTCTCCAGCAACAGGATGCGCCCCGGTTTGCCGGTGATTTTCGGGTGGAACAGGGTGGTCAGGCACAGGCCTTCGTCCATCGCGCCGTCGTACTCGCGCTGCCAGTTGTCGAGGGTCAGCTCGTAGCTGGCGGTGCGATCGAGCCCGGACGGGAAGTTCGGTGCGCGGGTGTAGGCGAGGGAGGCGTAGTCGTCCATTTCCCAGCGACCGGGGATTTCCACCAGCGGCGTGTCGTGGCCGGGGACGTTGACCAGATACGGGCGATCATCGCCGCGCATGCTGCTGGAATAGATGACGCCGTTGTCGGCCAGCATCGCCGGGGTTTCGGCACGCCAGTCGCCGGACGGGGTGCGAAAACCCTCGGCGCGGATGTGCAGGTATTGCCAGAACACGTCGCGGGATTTGTTCATCACGGCCTGCTGCTGGTCCAGCGTCAGGGCGTAGAAGGATTCGTGCTTGTAGCCGTGGTAGGCGACTTCATGACCGCGCTCGACGATGGCCTGGCATTGTTTCGGCCAGTTTTCCACGACCCAGGCGGGGACGAAGAAAGTGGTCGGGATCTTGAAGGCGTCGAGCAGATCCAGCAGGCGCGGCAGGGCGCGGTACGGGCCGTAGCCGCCGAAGCCGAAGTATTCGGGTTTGTGCCAGATCGAGTTGTTGAGCATGGCATCGCCGGTCGGGCCGTCGAGGTCGAAGGCCAAGGCGAGGCAGGCTTTGTGCTGGTCGGGCCAGGTGGGTTGGGGGGAGGACATCAAGGGTGCTCCAACTGTCTGAAGATGGGCACCTGACCTGTAGGAGCGAGCCTGCTCGCGATGACGGTATGACTGGCGGCATCAATGTTGAATGTGCCGGCCTCATCGCGAGCAGGCTCGCTCCCACATAGGGTCGCGGTGCCTGCAAAATTACTTGCCGGCGTTAATGGTCACATCCTTGATCGCACCCAACTCCAGATCCCACTTCTTCAGAATCGCGTTATAGCTGCCGTCATCCACCATGCTCTGCAACGCCACCTTCACGGCTTCACTCAGCTCAGGCTTCTTCTTGCTCACCCCCAGCCCGGTGAACTGCACGGAGATCGGCTGGCCGACCGTCTTGTACATGTCCTTTTCCTGGGTCTTGAGGTAAGACAGGGTTTCGCTGCCCTGCATCGCCGCATCAATACGGCTCTGGCGCAGTTGCGCACGGGCGTCGGCCGAGCCTTCGGTGCCGATCACGTTGATTGCAGGTTTGCCGGCCGCTTCACAGTTTTCCTTGCTCCACGCGGCGATTTCCGCCGGGAAGGTGGTGCGGCGGCTGGTGCCGACTTTCTTGCCGCACAGGTCGATGATCTCGTTGGTCGCTGCATTTTTCTGCAAGGTGTAGAACTGCGGGCCGCTGGTGAAGTAGTCGACGAAGGTCACGCTGGCCTGACGCTCGGCGGTGTCGGTCATGCCCGACAGGACCATGTCCACGCGGTCGGTGGTCAGGGCGTTGATCATTTGCTCGAAGCCGGTTTCCTGCCACTTGATCTTCACCCCGAGGCGTTCGGCCAGGGCGTTGCCCAGGTCGTAGTCAAGGCCAGTGAGCTTGTTGGTGGCCGGGTCCTTGAAATCCATCGGCGGATAGTTGGGCATGATCGCGACGACGATCTCGCCTTTTTCCTTGATGCTGGCCGGCAACTCGGCGGCCACGGCGAAACCGCAAGACATGAGGGAGGTGAGTACTGCTGGAATGACGAAGTTCTTCATGGACGTTCTCTTATGAGTGTTGTGAAGGCCAAAGGGGCCTCAGGTTCGAACGGCAGAAATGAAGCTTTGGGTGCGCGGGTTTTGCGGACTTATTAGTATTTCTTCGGGGCTTCCAGCCTCCACGATCTGCCCGCCGTCCATGAACACCATGCGGTTGGAAACCTCCCGGGCGAAGCCCAGTTCATGGGTGACGACGATCATGGTCATGCCGGTCTGCGCCAGATCGCGCATCACCGACAGCACCTCACCGACCAGTTCCGGGTCGAGTGCCGAAGTGGGTTCATCGAACAGCATCAGCTTGGGGCGCATGGCCAGGGCGCGGGCAATCGCCACCCGTTGCTGCTGACCGCCCGACAGTTCAATCGGGTAGCTGTTGCGTTTGTCGGCCAGGCCGACCCGGGCCAGCAGTTCCAGGGCTTCTTCGTGCGCCTCCTTGGGCGAACGCTTGAGCACCTGGCACGGGCCTTCGATGATGTTTTGCAGCACAGTCATGTGCGGGAACAGGTTGAAGCGCTGGAACACCATGCCGGTGGCCAGGCGCTGACGGGCGATCTGCGACTCGTTGAGTTCGTGCAGCTTGTGCCCGACGACACGGTAGCCGACCAGTTCGCCGTCGACCCAGAGGCCGCCCTTGTCGATCTTTTCCAGCTGGTTGACGCAACGCAGCAGGGTGCTCTTGCCCGAGCCGGACGGGCCGATGATGCACAGCACTTCGCCTTGCTCGACCTCGATGTTGATGTCCTTGAGCGCGTGGTACTGGTCGTAATATTTGTTCAGGCTCACGGCCTTGACGATGCTTCTCATGACGAATTCCTCAAGAACGCTTGCCGGCGCCGCGAGCGAAACGACGCTCCAGACGGCTTTGACCAAAGGACAGGACGGTGACGGTGGCCAGGTACCAGATACCGGCGACGATCAGCAGCTCCATGACCCGGGCGTTGGCGTAGTAAATGTTCTGGGCGTTGTAGAGCAGTTCCGAGTACTGGATGACGCTCGCCAGCGAGGTCATTTTCACCATGCCGATGAACTCGTTGCCGACCGGTGGAATGATGATCCGCATGGCCTGGGGCAGGATGATCCGGCGCAGCGCTTGCAGGCGCGGCATGCCGATCGACTTGGCGGCTTCGTACTGGCCGGTGTCCACCGACAGCAGGCCGGCGCGCACCACTTCAGCGGTGTAGGCGCCCTGGTTGATGCTCAAGCCGAGCAGGGCAGCCACGAACGGCGTCATCAGGCTCACGGTGTCGAGTTCGAACAGACCGGGAATGCCGATGGTGGGGAAGATCAGCGCCAGGTTGAACCACAACAGCAGTTGCAGAATCAGCGGCGTACCGCGAAACAGCCAGGTGTAGGTCACGGCCACGTAGCGCAGGATCGGGTTGGCCGACATGCGCATGATCGCGGTGATCACCCCGAACACGATGCCCAGCGCCATGGCCAGCACGGCCATGACGATCGTGTTAAACAGGCCCCACATGATCGCTTCGGAGGTCAGGAACTGGCCGATGTACGACCATTCGATCTTGCCTTCGGCGAAAGCCCGCACCAGACCGATGATCGCGATGACGATCACGGTGGCAAAGAAGATCCGCCCGTAATAACGCCGTGGCACGTGCTGGTACTGGGTAATGTCGAACTGGTTTTCCGCCAGTTTGCGCTCCGCCTGGAGTCGTTCTGCCTGAGTCTGGCTCATGGTGTTTCTCCGAACTGTACTTTCAAATCCACCGCATTCCACTGTGGGAGCGAGCCTGCTCGCGATTGCGGCAGCACTCTCGACATCTCTGCTGGCTGATCCATCGCCATCGCGAGCAGGCTCGCTCCTACAGGGTTTGCGTGTTGGCCGTTAGAGGCGGAAGCCCTGGTAGTTTTCGGTCCACTGTTGCTGCGCGGCGAGGGCGGTTTTCAGGCGGCCGATCTGCTCGCGCACCTGTTGCGGCGCGGTGCCGCCCCAGCCGCTGCGGGCGGCGATGGCGGCTTCCAGGGTCAGGCTGTCACGCACGTCTGCCGTGAGGCGCGGGTCGATCTCGGCCAGCAGCGCCGGCGAGGCTTCCCACAATTCGAGGTCGTGTTTCTCGCAGGCCTGAACCAGCGCACCGGTGATTTCGTGCGCTTCCTTGAACGGCACGCCGCGCACCGCCAGCCAGTCGGCGACTTCGGTGGCGAGGGTGAAACCCAGCGGTGCCTGACGGCGCAGTTCCTCGACGTTGACGGTCATGGTCGCGACCATCCCGGCCATCGCCGGCAGCACCAGCAGCAGGGTGTCGACGCTGTCGAGCACGCCGTTCTTGTCTTCGCTCAGGTCGCGGTTGTACGACAGCGGCAGGGATTTGAGCGTCGACAGCAGGCCGGTCAGGTTGCCGATCAGACGCCCAGCCTTGCCCCGCGCCAGTTCGGCGATGTCGGGGTTTTTCTTCTGCGGCATGATCGAGCTGCCGGTGGCGTAGGCGTCGTCCAGGTCGACCCAGCGGAACTGGCGCGACGACCACAGGCAGAACTCTTCAGCCAGACGCGAGATGTTGATCCCGAGCATGCTGGCGATGAACAGGAATTCGGCGACGTGATCGCGGCTGGCCACGGCGTCGATGGAGTTTTCGCAGACCCCGGCGTAGCCCATTTCCTTGGCCGACTGCTGCGGCTGGCGAGCGATCGCGGAACCGGCCATGGCCGCAGCACCGAGGGGCGACAGCGAAGTGCGGGTGTCCCAGTCCACCAGTCGCTGCACGTCACGCAACATCGATTGCGCGTGGGCCAGCAAGTGGTGGGCGAACACGATCGGCTGCGCCTGCTGCAGGTGAGTGAAACCCGGGCAGATGCTCTCGACGTGCTGCTCGGCCTGACCCACCAGCGCCGTTTGCAGGGCCAGCACTTCCACGGCCAGGGTGCGGACGTGGTCACGCAGGAACAGGCGTAGGTCGTTGGCGGTCTGGTCGTTGCGTGAACGGCCGGCGCGCAGCTTGCCGCCCAGTGCGCCGAGGCGCTCGGTCAGCAGGCGCTCGATGAAGGTGTGAACGTCTTCGTCGTCCAGCGTCGGGGCGATGCGCCCGGCAGCAAAATCGGCACCGATGCCGTCCAGGGCTTCGATCATCGTGCGGGTTTCCTGCTCATCCAGCAGGCCGGCACGTTGCAGTTCCCCGGCGTGGGCCTTGGAGCCGGCCAGATCGTACGGCGTCAGGCGGAAATAGCGCTCGGGGCAACGGGACAGGGCCGCCAGGGCTGCGGACGGGCCGCTTTTGAAACGGGCACCCCAGAGACGGTCGGTGGTTTGAGACATTTGTTGTTTTCCTCGTCGGTAACGCGAACTGAAATCGGTGTGCATGGCCCTGAAAAAACGTGCCGAACAATCAGCAGACGGAATCAGGCCAAAGCAGTTTTCAAGAGGGCAGTTGCAAAGAGACAAGAGCTGATCGAAGTGTCAGCTTTTAATGTTTGGCGATCAGTGAGTTGGCACTGATGTTCGGGATTTTTTGGCGGTTGCCAAGGCTTGTTTTCTGTGATCATTATTATTAGCCGGCGATGTTTTTGTTGTTGGACACAGATTGTTGAACATTGCGCCAGAGGTAAATCAGCATTATGGAAACCCCACTTTCCAATTCCGGAAACCCACCGGTCAAAACCGCTCACCGGGCACCTTTGGCCCTCAGCGGACTGGATTTCAAACTGCTCAAGGTGTTCAAGGCGGTGGTCGAGGCCGGCGGCTTCAGCGCGGCGCAAAACGAGCTGAACGTGGGCCTGGCCGCGATCAGCAAGCAGATCTCCGACCTGGAAATCCGCATCGGCATGCGGCTGTGCACCCGGGGGCGCGAAGGGTTTCACCTGACCGAAGAAGGGCGTCTGGTGTATCAGGCGTCGATCGATCTGTTTGCCTCGGTCGACAACTTTCGTGACCGGCTTAGTTCAGCGCAGAATGAACTTATCGGCGATCTCGGAGTGGGGGTGATCGATAATACGATCAGTGACGATAATTCACCGTTAGTTGCTGCGCTTAGAAAAATAAATGAACACTCGCCGAAAGTAAGATTTCAACTTCAGGCGACCCAGCTGGATGAAGTGGAAAGAGGCGTGGTGGAAGGTCGCTTAGTTGCCGGAATAGTCCCGGTTTATCAAAAACGCGAAGAGTTCGATTATTACCCGCTCTATGAAGAACGCTCGCAGGCTTACTGCGCCGTCGGCCACCCGTTGTTCGAGATGCCGGCGGAGCAGATGGGCGGCAACGTATTGCAGGATTACGAGTGCATCAACCACCGCTACGCGATCCATCGCGACAAGCTCAACTTTGCCCGCTACGACAGTTTTTCCGCCTCGGCGACCCAGGTCGAAGCGGTGGCGCTGCTGATCAAGACCGGGCGTTTCGTGGGCTTTCTGCCCCAGCATTACGCCGCCACACTGGTGGCCGCCGGGCAGTTTCGCGCGGTGTGCCCGGAGCTGATCCACTTCGACACGCCGTTCAATCTGATCCTGCGCCACAACACCGTGCGCAGTCCGTTGGTCAAGGCGTTCGCCCAGGCGCTGGGGGTTGATCTCAAGCCGACGGCGTGAGTATCAGGCGCATGGCGCAACGTCGCTCGCCGGGCAATCCGTGAGCGATTTCATCGAGCAATACATGGTTCAGACGCACGTCCGTGTCCTCGGCGTTCAATAGCGCAAAACCCATGCGTTGATAGAACGGCGCATTCCACGCCAGATCGCGAAAGGTCGTCAGCGTCACCGCTCGAAGTTGCCACAGACGCGCCTGTTCAATCGCCGCCAACAGCAACTTGCGACCGACGCCCCGGCCCTGAAAGTGTTGGCTGACGGACAGTTCCTCAATGTGCAACTGTTGGTCGACAGTCACCGCCCTTAAAAAACCTGCAAGTTGCCCGTCATTGTTTTCCGCGACCCACAGTTCGCCCCGTTCAATGGCCGGTAAATGCGCCGACGCCTGCGGCACAGACGCATCCGCCAGCCAGGCCAGTGACGGGTCGAGGCGAAACAGTTCGGCGGCCGAGCGCTCGATGGCGGGGAGGGCGGTGGCATCGGCTGCCAGGGCCTGTCGCACGGTAAAGGTCATCAGTCAGCGGTTCCTGTCGAAATCACGTCGCGCAGGTTAAGGCGTCAGCCACAGCAACACATAATCGTTTTTGTCGAAACGCCCGCTCAGCACCGGCCGCAGCGTTCCGAGCGGCGTGCCTTGCAGGGCCTGATAGTCGCTGCGATCCATCATCAGCCATGCCGGCCCCTTGAGCGCTTCGAGTGCTTGCGTGGTTTCAGTGAACAGCGGTTGCAGATCCTGCTCGACGTTGACCATAAACTTGATCGCCTTGGCATCCTTGCCCATGCCGTGCAGCACTAGCGGCGCAGGTTGCTCGTGGATGCGCGCGAGTGCCGCCTGGCTGAAGGTTCGCGTGTCATACAGCTGGCGCTCCACCGGCTCGAACACCAGCGCGTACGCCGACCAGACCGCCAAAACAGCGCTGAGCGCGAGGACTTCGGTTCGCCAGCGCGGCAGCCACAACCGCGACAACGCGGCCAGTTGCAGCAATCCGAGCACGATCATTACCGGCGTCAGGTCGGTCAACGACTCGGGAAACCGCCGCTTCGCCACCCACAACAAAGCGATCAACAACGCGGGAATCAACAACCACAATCCCTGCATGGCGACACGCAGCCACGCAAACACCCGGCCATGCACTACCTGAAACGGGTACGCCGCAATGATCGCCGCCATGGGCAGCATCGGCAGCAGGTAACGGGCCTTTTTCGCCTGCGGAATCGACAGCCCGAGCATCACGATCAACCCCGCAGCAGCGCAATACTGCACCAGTCGCAAAGCCGGGCCGCGCTGGCTGGGCTTGCTCAGCCACGCCGCCACCAGTGCCAGCAAGGCCAGCGGATACGCCAGCGCGTAGTTGCCTAGTGAGCTGGTGAAGTAATACAGCGAACCGCTGACGCCTTCGCTGCCGTCCATGCGCCCCATGAACTGCATGCGGATCACGTCCTGACGAAACGCCGGCCCACCGCTGACCTCCGCCAGCCACAACAACAGCCCGACGCAGGCCGCCAGCAACAGCGAAGCCAGCGCGCCGAAGGTCAACAGGCGCGACCATTGGCGATCCAGCAGGTAGTAACTGCACAGCATGCCGGTCGGCACCACCAGCCCGATCGGCCCGCGAATGCCAAATCCCAGCAGCAACAGAATGAACACCAGCGGCCAGCGTCGTCCGGCAGCGAAATGGTCATGGGCATAGCCGAGGTAGAACACCGAGAACGCCACGGCGGCGAGCATCAGGTCCTGCGACACCGCGCGGGTCTCGGTGATGAAGGTGCTGGTGAGCATCAGCAGCGCGATGCTGACCACCGCCCAGCGCACGGACGAAGGCGCGAGCAAGCGATACATCAACGTCACGATCACCGCGCCGGCGACAGCGCTCGGCAGCCACGCCGTCAGGCTGTTGACCGTCCCGAACGGCAACGACAACAGCCAGATGAACAAGGTCGAGAGCGACGAATAATCGGCGTACGGCTCACCATAAGTGGTGGGAAACACACTGGGCCCGTGACGCAGCATTTCCTGGGCGAACAGCACGAAGCGCGAGTCGAAACCGATGGGCGCCTGCCCGTACACGCCGGCGATGAACAGCAGAAACGCCAGCAGCCCTGCGATCAGGGACTGCCGGTGCAGGGCAGGGGTTAAACCGATCAAGCCACGTCCGAGGCGTGCGGCCATTGCTGCAACGGAATCGGCAAGGTGCGCGATTCGCCACGGCCCATCGGGAAGTAATGGAAGCCGTTGCGGGCCAGGCGTTCGGCGTCGTACAGGTTGCGGCCGTCGAAGATCACCGGAGCCTTGAGGCGTTGCTGGATCAGGTCGAAATCCGGCGCCTTGAACTGCTGCCATTCGGTGCAGATGATCAAGGCATCGGAACCGGCGAGTACCGATTCCGGGGTGCCCATCAGCATCAGTTTCGATTCTTCCGGGTACAGATGCTGGGTTTCCTGCATCGCTTCCGGGTCGAACGCCCGCACGCTGGCGCCGGCGGCCCACAACGACTCCAGCAAAACCCGGCTCGGCGCATCGCGCATGTCGTCGGTGTTCGGCTTGAAGGCCAGGCCCCACAGGGCGAAGGTCTTGCCGCGCAGTTCGCCCTTGTAGAACGCGTTGATGCGTTCGAACAGCTTGTGCTTCTGCCGCTGGTTGATCGCTTCCACCGCTTGCAGCAGATCGCTGGAGCAGTGCGCCTCTTCGGCGCTGTGGATCAGCGCGCGCATGTCTTTGGGGAAGCACGAGCCGCCGTAACCGCAACCGGGGTAGATGAAGTGGTAGCCGATGCGGCTGTCGGCGCCGATGCCCTGGCGCACCGATTCGATGTCCGCGCCCAGGTGTTCGGCCAGTTCGGCGATCTGGTTGATGAAGCTGATCTTGGTCGCCAGCATGCAGTTGGCCGCGTACTTGGTCAGCTCGGCACTGCGCAGGTCCATGAACATGATGCGGTCGTGATTGCGGTTGAACGGCGAATACAGATCGCGCATCACGTCGCGCACTTCTTCGCGCTCGCAGCCGATGACGATCCGGTCCGGCCGACGGCAATCGGCGACTGCCGAACCTTCCTTGAGAAATTCCGGGTTGGACACGATATCGAACTGCAACAGGCGCCCGGCCTTGATCAGCGCTTTGTCCAGGTGGGTGCGCAAGGTGTCGCCGGTGCCGACCGGTACGGTGGATTTCTCCACCAGAATCAGCGGCTGCTCACGGTGGCGGGCCACGGCGTCGCCCACCGACAGCACATAACGCAGGTCGGCCGAGCCGTCTTCTTTCGACGGGGTGCCGACGGCGATGAACGCGACCTTGCCGTGCTGCACCGCGAGTTTTTCATCGCAGGTGAATTGCAGGCGCCCGGCGTCCAGACCCTCGCGGACTAAGCTTGCCAGTCCGGGCTCGAAGATGCTGACGTAACCCTGGCGCAGCAGCTCGACTTTTTTCTCGTCGATGTCCATGCACACCACGTCATGGCCGACTTCGGCCAGCACGGCGGCCTGCACCAGGCCGACATAACCGCTACCAAACACTGTGATTTTCATGGCGAACTCCTCAATTCGGGCGCACGGGCCGGACGAGTGTTGATGGTGATGACCCCGAGCATGACCAGCGCCACGCCCAGTGATTTAGAGAAACTGAAGGATTCGTTGAACAGCGGCAGGCTGGCCGCCAACAGGTACACCAGCGCGTAGCTGATGCTCAGCAGCGAATAGGCCCGGCCCAGCGGCAGATCGCGCAGGGCGGCGAGCCAGCAGAGCATCGACAGCGCATAGGCGAAGATCGCCGCGAGCACCACGGCCAGCGCAACTGAATCGACGCTGGGCACGGCCAGCCACTGATCCGGCCGGGGCAGGCGCGTCATGCTCCAGCGCATGCTCAGTTGCGCCACGCTGACCAGCAGCACGCTGGCCAGGGCGAAGAAGATTCCACGACGCTGGTTCATGACTGCTGCCCCAACAACGCCACGCCACCGATTACCAAAAACACGCCGAACCAGTGTTGAACGTCGACGGGCTCCTTGAACACAAAGCGGGCGATCAAGGTGATGATCACGAAGTTGAGGCTGAGCATCGGGTAGGCGATGCTGACCGGCAGACGCTGCAATACCAGCAGCCACACCAGCAGACCGGTGCCGAGGGCAAACAGCGCCAACCACAGCCACGGCGAGCGCACTTTGCGTGACCACGACAGGCTCGCACCGCGCCAGCTCTCGACGGCGAATTTCTGCGCGACCTGGCCCAGGCAGGTCAGCACGCAGGCGAGCAACAGCAGCCACAGACTCATGAGGCCTCCTGCGGAAGAATCACGATCACCAGATTGCCTTGCTCATAACGAACGCCGTCCTTGGGCAGTCTGTCGAGTTCGTCCAGTTCGTCTTGCCCCTTGACCCGCATCAGCACGCCGACCGAACCGGTCTTGCGGGCGTCGCGCATCCACTGTTGCACCTGATCGGGATCGACCCGTTGGTGAATGCCATCAGGATAGGCAAGGCCATATTTCAATTCGCCTATCGTGTTGTACATCGCCACCTGCGGGCGTTTGACCCGCCAGGACAGGGCCGACGCGGCGCCCAGATCGTTGCTCAACAGGTGCGTGGTGGCCGCCAGTTCCGTCTGGTGGGCGAGCACGAACTGATCGGGCATCTTGTTCGCCACCACCGATTTGGGCAGTGCCGCCGGCAGCAATGCGATCAGCAACAGGCTGCCCACCGCTGGCGCCGCCCAGCATTGCAACGGGCGGAAGGCTTGCAGCAGGTTGCTGATGATCCAGCCGGTCAGGGCGATGAACACCAGCACCAGGCTGTGCAATTCGTGGTCGTACAGCGGACGCTTCAGTTGCACGTAAACCAGTCCGATCAGCGTGACCAGTCCCAGCAACAGGTTCAGCAGACCATTGAGGCCCAGCGCCCGGCCTTGCTCCAGGCGCAAGCGATCGGCCAGCGCATGGCCCAGCAGCAACGCCAGCGGCAGCAGGCACGGCAGGATGTAGGTCGGCAGCTTGCCGTTGCTCAGGCTGAAGAACAGCAGCGGCATCAGCAGCCACAGGCCGAGAAACGCGATGCCGGTTTCGCGGCGGGTCTGCCACGCCTGCTTGAATGCCACCGGCAACATCCCGACCCACGGCAGACTGAACGCCACCAGCAGCGGCAGGTAGAACCACCACGGCGCGTCATGCTGGGCATCGTCCCCGGCAAAGCGGCGGATGTGCTCGTGCCAGAAGAAGAACCGCCAGTAATCCGGTTCCTGACCGTGCACCGCCAACACCCACGGCAGGCTGACGATGATCGCCACCGCAATGGCCAGCGGGCCGTACAGCAGCAATTCCTTCCAGCGTTTTTGCCAGAGCATCCACGGCAAAGCGATCAGCACCGGCAGCAGCCAGGCGAGAAAACCCTTGGTCATGAAGCCCATGCCGCAGGCCAGGCCCAGCACCGCCCAACCGGCCAGGCGCTGACCGTTGGAGCGGCTGTCGAGGGCAAACCACAGCGCCACCAGACTCAGGTTGACCCAGAAGGTGAATTGCGGATCGAGGTTGGCGTAACCGGCCTGGCCGGCGACGATGACGAAGCTCATGTAGAGCAGGGCGCAGACGAAGCTTTTGCGCGGGTCATTCCACAAACGGCGAGCGATGAGGAAGCACAGCAGCACGCTCAGCCCGGTACTCAGGGCCGAGGCAAACCGCACGCCGAACAGGTTCTGCCCGAACACGGCCTGCCCGAGGGCGATCATCCAGTAACCGGCCGCCGGTTTTTCGAAGTAACGCAGGTTCATGAAATGCGGCGACACCCAGTTGCCGCTCAACAGCATTTCCTGGCTGATCTGCGCATAACGGGTTTCATCGGGAATCCACAGACCATGACTGCCCAGCGGCAGCAGACAGGCCAGCAGGAAAATCCCCAGCAACAGCGGCAATGCCCAGCGTTTGCTCATGCGCCTTGCACTCCCAGCCAGCCTTCGCGGCCTTCGAGGGCACCGCGTTGCACACGGCCGACGGGCAGGGTGTTGAGAAACTCGGGCAGCAAGTCGCCCAGCGGCTGAAAGTTGATATCTCGCTGGCGTGCGTCGGCCAGCAGTCGACGAAAATCTTCGGCCATCAGAATCCCTTCTACTTCGGCGTGAATGGTGTAGACGTTGAGGTTGTCCGGGCGGAACCGGTCGAGGATGAAGGCGTTGAAGTCCTTCGCCGCCACACTCGGCCCGACCACTTCATCGAAGGTCGGCAAGTCCACCGGAATCTGCGGCGCACCGACCGAGCCGTCAGACAGCAACGGGCGGAACAGCCGCTGCCCACGGCAATCGCTGTTGTAGCGAAAGCCGAAGGCTTGCTTGGCTTCGATCACACGCTCGTCCGCACGCCAACCGGCGGCGGCCGAACACGTGACCTTTTCGCCGAGGATGTCGCTCAAGGTGTCGACACCCTGACGGATCTGCTCGACCAGTTGCGCATCGCTCCAGCGCCCGGCATTGGCCTGCCAGCCGTGGTGATCCCAGGCGTGCAGGCCGACTTCGTGGCCGGCGGCCCGGGCCTGACGCATCAGGTGCCCGAGGTCGCGGCCGATCGGTTTGCCCGGCCAGGCGGTGCCCGCCAGCAGGATGTCCCAGCCGTACAGGCCGGCGGCGTTGGAGCGCAGCATCTTCCAGAGAAACCGCGGACGGATCAGGCGCCACAGATGCCGGCCCATGTTGTCCGGGCCGACACTGAAGAAAAACGTCGCCTTGATCTGCGCTTCATCGAGGATTTCCAGCAAGCGCGGCACACCTTCGCGGGTGCCGCGAAAGGTGTCGACGTCGATGCGCAAACCGGCCTGCATCAACGCTTGCTCTCGATTTCGGCCATTGCTTCACGCAAGAAGAAATCCAGCGTGTTGCCGATGGTCTCGCGCATTTCCACGGTCGGCGTCCAGTCCAGCAGGCGCTTGGCGTTGGCGATGCTCGGTTTGCGGTGCTCGACGTCCTGGTAACCGGCGCCGTAGAACGCCTTGCTTTCCACGTCGCGGAACCCGGCGAACGGTGGGAAGTTGGAACGCAACGGGTGAGCCTCGAACTGGCGCAACAGTTCTTCGCCCAACTGACGAATGCTGGCTTCGTTGTCCGGGTTGCCGATGTTGATGATCTGGCCGTTGCAGACGTCGTTGTCGTTATCGATGATCCGCGCCAGCGCCTCGACGCCGTCGGCGATGTCGGTGAAGCAGCGTTTCTGCTCGCCACCGTCGAACAGGCGGATCGGCGTGCCTTCCACCAGATTGAGGATCAACTGGGTGATGGCCCGGGAACTGCCGATGCGCGCCGAATCGAGGCGATCCAGCCGTGGGCCCATCCAGTTGAAGGGACGGAACAGGGTGAAATTCAGGCCCTTGGCGCCGTAGGCCCAGATCACCCGGTCCAGCAGTTGTTTGGACACCGAGTAGATCCAGCGCTGCTTGTTGATCGGGCCGACGATCAGGTTCGAGCTGTCTTCGTCGAAGTGCTTGTCCTGGCACATGCCATAGACTTCCGAGGTCGACGGGAAGATCACGCGCTTGTTGTATTTGACGCAGTAGCGCACCAGTTTCAGGTTTTCTTCGAAGTCGAGTTCGAACACCCGCAGCGGGTTGCGCGTGTATTCGATTGGGGTGGCGATGGCCACCAGTGGCAGGACCACGTCGCATTTCTTGATGTGGTACTCGATCCACTCCGAGTGAATGCTGATGTCGCCTTCGACGAAGTGAAAACGCGGGTGGCTGCGCAGCCGGTCGATGGCATCGGAACCGATGTCCAGGCCATAGACTTCGTAGCGATCGTCACGCAGCAGGCGCTCGGACAAATGGTTGCCGATGAAACCGTTGACGCCGAGGATCAGCACCCGCGTGCGGCGCGGGCCACGGCCGGATTCGGCGCCGCGCAGCAGCGAACCGTCCACCAGACCGAGTTCATTGGCCAGTTGCGGGCCGCTCAGGTACAGGCCGTTGTCGTTGCGCTGGCCGGCGTTGATCACCAGCGAATCTTCACCGCAGGCGATGCGCAGCGGATCGACACTGATGACCCGGCCCGGCGCCTGGCCTTCGTTGCACTTGACCACGTCGGCGCTCCACACGATCAGCTTGTGCTCGCCCACGGCGCAAAAGGCGCCGGGGTAAGGCTGAGTCACGGCCCGCACGAGGTTGAACAGTTGCTCTGCCGGTTGCGCCCAGACCAGTTTGCCGTCTGCCGGAGTGCGACGACCGAACACCGTGGCCTGGGATTCGTCCTGCGGAGTTTCCCGCAGCTTGCCGTGCAACATCGCCGGCAGAGCATCGCGCAGCAGGTCGCTGGCGGCAATCCGCAGTTTGCCGTGCAGGCTCAGCGCGGTGTCGCTGCGTTCGATGGCCACGCGTTGCTGGGCGAGGATGGCGCCGGCGTCGGCGCGCTTGACCATGCGGTGCAAGGTAACGCCGGTTTCGGTTTCGCCATTGACCAGCACCCAGTTGGCCGGGGCGCGGCCACGGTAGCGCGGCAGCAAAGAGCCGTGCAGGTTGAACGCGCCTTTTTTGGCGGTGGCCAGCAAGGGCTCGCTCAGCAGGTTGCGATAGTAGAACGAGAAGATGTAATCCGGATCGAGCTTGGCAATCCGCTCGATCCACAGCGGGTGGTTGGCGTCTTCCGGTGCATGAACCGCGATGCCTTTGTTGGCGCACAGTTGCGCGACGGAGGCGTAGAACGCATTTTCCTGTGGGTCATCGGCATGGGTGAATACCGCCGCAATGTCGTAGCCGCTGTCGAGCAGGGCTTGAATGCCGGCGCAGCCAATATCGTGGTAGGCGAAGACAACGGTTTTTGCGCTCATGAGAGAACCTGATCGGACGTGGAGTTGGAAGTGAGGCCGTCAACGGTGATGGCGGGGGCCGGCGAGGCGGGGTGCCCGCGCAGGACCTTTTCGATGAAGAAACGCGGGCGGGCGCGCACATCGCTGTACATGCGCCCCAGGTATTCGCCCAGCAGGCCCATGCCGATGAACTGGCCACCGGTAAACACGAACAGCACGGCGAACAGCACGAACAGGCCATCGCCGGCCCATCCGGCGCCAAAGGCCAGGCGCATGACGATCAGCGCCGCGGCGAACAGCACGCCGAGCCCGGCCATGGCGAAGCCGACGATGCTCAGCAGGCGCAGGGGTGTGGTGGTCATGCAGGTGATCAAGTCGAACATCAGGTTGATCAGGCGCATCGGGCTGTATTTCGAATCGCCGTGTTCGCGCTCGGCGTGGGCCACGGTGATTTCCGTGGTGTGGCGGGCGAAGCTGTTGGCGAGGATCGGGATGAACGTGCTGCGTTCGCGGCAGGCGAGCATCGCGTCGATGATCGCGCGGCGGTAGGCGCGCAGCATGCAACCGTAGTCGCTCATGGCAACGCCGGTGGAGCGTTGCACGGCGAGGTTGATCAGTTTCGACGGATAACGGCGCAGGGCCGAATCCTGGCGATTGCCGCGCACGGTGCCGACCACGTCAAAGCCTTTTTCGGCCTCGGCCACCAGGCGCGGGATTTCTTCCGGCGGGTTCTGCAAGTCGGCGTCGAGGGTGATCACCACGTCGCCCTTGCACTGTTCGAAACCGGCCATGATCGCCGCGTGCTGGCCGTAGTTGCGGTTGAGGATGACCGCCACGAAAGGGCTGTCTTCGACTGACGCGGCGTCTTCGAGCAATTGCGCGGAGGCGTCGCGGCTGCCGTCGTCGACCAGCACGATTTCGTAGTCATGCCGCAATTGCTGGCAGGCGGCCTGGGTGCGGCGCAGCAGCTCCGGCAGACTGTCTTCTTCGTTGTAGACCGGGATGACGATCGACACGCAATGAATCGGATAAGGTCTCACGGGCGTTTCCCCATCAGGTGTTCAATGGCCCCGACGACCCGGTCCAGATCCTGGTCGGTCATGTCGGGAAACAAGGGAATCGAGCACAGCCGCGCCGAGTTCCACTCGGTGTCGGGCAGGGACAGGTGCGGATCACGCTGGCGATACCAGGTGTGCAGGTGGGTGGCGATGAAGTGGATGCCGGTACCGATGCCTTGCTCCTGCAAACCCTTCATGAAGGCTTCGCGATCGATCCCGAAGTGCTCGCTGTCGATGCGCAGGATGAACAGGTGCCAGGCGTGTTGTTGGGCGTACTGCGGCACGGCCAGCGGTTGCACCGGCAGGCCTTCGAGTTTTTGCAGGTATTGCGTGGCCAGTTCGGTGCGGCGGGCGTTGATTGCGTCCAGACGCTCCAGTTGCACCAGCGCAATCGCGGCGTTGATGTCGGCCAGGTTGTACTTGAAACCGGGCTCGATCACCTGGGCCTGGGGTTTTCGGCCGTGGGTCAGGCGGTCGTAGGCATCGACGCCCAGGCCATGAAACTTGAGCATGCGCACACGGTTGGCCAAGGCTTCGTCGTCGGTGACGAACATCGCCCCTTCGGCGCAGGTCATGTTCTTGATCGCGTGGAACGAGAAGATCGCGGTGCCTTGCGAACCCACGTGGCGGCCCTTGTAGCGAGTGCCAGCGGCGTGGGCGGCGTCTTCGATCACGGCGATGCCGTGTTTGTCAGCCAGTGCGTACAGCGGATCAAGGTCGAACGCAGCGCCGGCGTAATGCACGGGAATGATCGCTTTGGTGCGCGGCGTGATGGCGGCTTCGATGCGCGCGGCGTCGGTCATCAGGGTGTCGCGGTCGACATCGACGAACACCGGCGTGGCGCCGAGCAGGGAAATCATGTTGGCGGTGGACACCCAGGTCTGCGACGGGGTGATGACTTCATCGCCGGGGCCGATCCCCAGCGCCAGTAAAGTTACATGCATGGCACCGGTGGCCGAGGAAAGTGCTACGGCGTGCCGACTACCGACATAGTTGCCGAAGTGTTCTTCCAATGCCTGATTCTTCGGCCCGGTGGTGATCCAGCCCGAACGCAATACTTGTTCGACGGCGGCAATTTCTTCTTCACCGATACTGGGGCGGGAAAACGGGAGAAACGCTTGACTCATAAGAACCTCGGGGCGACAGCCATCCTTCAGCCAATTGTCTGAAAAACACGTGTTTTCAAGGGTTTGAAGTACCACCCGGGGAATGCCTGATTGACTTTTGCGTCCCCGGACGGCACGTTGTGAGCCATTCGGGGCCCACCGGATGCATTTAAGGTTATGCGCGTTTTTGTGAAAGGAACATGAAAAAGCGGTTGGTGATTCGTCTATCTGAAACTTATACAGCCACCGTTCAGACTTCTTCCGTTCATCGGCGTTTTTAGTAGAAAAGTCCTACAGAAGTGCCCCGTCTTATTTAAGTTTTGTTGCCGTTTTTAGTTGTTTTGTTGAACTGTTTCTTATTCAAGGCCGTTTCGTTTGATTGACTTGTCGAGTACTGAATCCTCACCCTCCAACAGCAATCCGCTGACTGTTTATCTGGCGCGCCTGGCGCCCTCCAGCCAACTGACCATGCGTTACGTGTTGCAGGACGCTGCCGACCGTCTCGGTTTTGAAGACGTGAACCTTGAGGACATTCCCTGGCACGGGCTGCAACCGGATGACGTCGTTGCGTTAGTCGCTGCATTGCGCGCCGACAATTACGCACCGAACACTTCTTCGCTGTATGTAAACGCGATTCGCGGTGTGATGAATGAAGCGTGGCGCATGAGCCTTATCAGCCAGGACCATCTGTTGAAGATGCGCTCGGTCAAAGGCATTGCCGGCACGCGACTGTCTCAGGGGCGCAATCTGAAGCGCACGCTGATTCATGAATTGATGGAAGTTTGCGCGGCCGATCCGCGACCACAAGGTTTGCGCGATGCGGCGGTGATTGCGCTGTTGTACGGCACCGGCATGCGCAAGTCGGAGTCGGTGGATCTGGACCTGAATCAGGTGGACTTCACCGAACGCAGTCTGTGCGTCACCGCCAAGGGCAACAAACAACTGATCAAGTACGCGCCGGCTTGGGCGTTCGCCAAACTGAATGCGTGGCTGGAGTTCCGTCGCTCGGAACTCAAGGAAGGCGAAAGCGACGACGCGTTTCTGTTCAACCGTATTCGCCGTGGCAGTCACATCACCCGCGAGCGCATCACCAAGCATGCGATCTATTACATCGCCCGCCAGCGCGGTACTCAGGTCGGGGTGAAGATCATGCCCCATGATTTCCGGCGCTCGTTCATCACCCGGGTGATCGAAGAGCACGACCTGTCGATCGCCCAGAAGCTGGCCCATCACAGCAACATCCAGACGACCGCCAACTATGACGTGCGGGACGACAACGAGCGGCGCCTCGCGGTGGATCGCTTCGACCTGTAGTCAGGGTGTTGCAAAGACGTGGGCCGCTCCCAGAATGGACAACTGCACAGCGCTGCCGGCGGGTGGCGCGTGCATGCCGGAGCTGCGCACCAGCAGTGAGCGCCCGGGGCTGGCCTGGGAGCGAAGTTCCACCGTCAGGGTGCAGACGTTACCGCCAAAGTCCCGATCAGTGACCACTGCGTGACAGCCGTCCGGATCGGCGGGGATGTCCGACAGTTGCAGCTGTTCGGGCCGCAGCATGATCTGCGCGGCGCCGGAAAAACCGTTGGTGTTGACCGCCACCCGACCCAGATCGCAATGGGCCCAACCGGCTTCGATCCGGGCGGGCATGACCACGGCTTCGCCGAGAAAACGCGCGGTCTGTTCGTCGTCTGGGTAGCGATAGAGGTCCATCGGATGCCCCGACTGCACCAGCCGCCCATCACGCATGACGGCCAACTGGTCGGCGAACGACAGTGCTTCGCCCTGATCGTGGGTCACCAGAATCGTGGTCACGCCGGCATCTTCCAGCAGGCGCGCGACCATTTTGCGCATGGCGCCGCGCAGGCCGGTGTCGAGGGCGGAAAAGGGCTCGTCGAGCAGCATCAGGCGCGGCCGCTGGGCCAGTGCCCGGGCGAGTGACACTCGCTGCTGTTGACCGCCGGACAGTTCGTGGGGCCAGCGCGCGGCCATGTCGGCGTTCAGGGCGACGCTGTCCATCAGCGCCTGAATGCGCTCGGTTCGGGTACTGCCGGTTTCCGCCAGCCCGAAGCCGATGTTGTCGGCCACGGTCATGTGCGGGAACAGCGCGCCGTCCTGCGGCACGTAACCGATCTGCCGTTGATACGCGGGCACGGCGTGGGTGCTGTCGACCAGGGTCTGGCCGTTGAGCGTCAGGCTGCCGGCGTCGGGGAATTCGAACCCGGCAATCATCCGCAACAGGGTGGTCTTGCCGGAGCCGGACGGACCGACGATCACCGTGCGGCTGCCGGTCGGAACGGACAGGCAGATGTTGTCCAGTGCCGTTTGCGCGCCAAAGGATTTGCTTAAGGAAATGATGTCGAGAGCGTTCATCGGCCGGCACTGCGCCTGGATTGGTGATAGAGGATGGCCGTGAGCGGCAGCGACAGCAGCACCATCAGCAGTGCATAAGGCGCTGCGGCGGCATAGTCGATTTCGCTGGTCATGGCCCAGAAACCGGTGGCCAGGGTGCGCGTGCCGTTGGGCGCGAGCAGCAGGGTCGCGGTCAGTTCATTGGTAATCGCCAGAAACACCAGCGCCGCGCCCGCCGCCGCACCGGGCGCCGCCAGACGCAAGGTGATCAGCCACAGGGCGCGCAACGGCGAGCGACCGAGGCTTTGTGCGATGTTCTCCAGCTCCACCGGCGCCTGTGCAAACCCGGCGCGCAGGCTGACCAGCGCCCGGGGCAGAAACATCAGCAGGTAGGCCAGCAGCACGGTGATCGTGGTCTGGTAGATCGGTCGGGCGAAGTGGATGGTCACGGTGACCAGCGCAAGGGCAACCACGATTCCCGGCAAAGCGCTGGTGATGTAGTTGCAGCCTTCGAGCAGGCGTTGCAGCTTGCCGGGGGCGCGGATCGACAGCCAGGCAATCGGGATCGCCGCGAGGCTGGTCAACAGTGCGCCGGCCACGCCGAACGACAGTGTTTGCAGCAACGCCGGCAGCAGTTCATTGCCTTGCCAGACTTCGGCGCCACCGGCGATCAGCCATTTGCCGAGGGTCAGCAACGGCACGCCGAGGGCCAGCAGGCAGGTCAGGCCTTGCAGGCATAAACCCAGCGCGGCGGTGCGTCGTTGCAGGCGCACGGTGCGTTGCTCACGAGCGCTGCCGGAGCCGACGCGGGCGTACCGCGCATGACCACGGGCGCCGGATTCCACCACCAGCATCGCCAGGCAACACAGCGCCAGAACGCTGGCGAGCATGTTGGCGGCGGGGCCGTTGAAGGTCGATTTGAACTGGTCGAAAATCGCCGTGGTAAAGGTGTCGAAACGGATCATCGCGTACAGGCCATACTCGGCCAGCAAATGCAGGCCGACCAGCAACGCACCGCCGCAGATCGCCAGGCGCAGTTGCGGCAACACCACCCGGAAAAACACCGCCCATGGCTTGAGGCCGAGGGATTCGGCGACGTCTTCAATCGCCGGATCGAGACGACGCAACGTCGCCGCAATCGGCAGATAGAGGAACGGAAAATAGGCGATCACCGATACCAGCACCCCGGCCGGCAATCCATTGATCGACGGAATCAGACTGACCCACGCGTAACTGTGCACGAACGCCGGCACTGCCAGCGGCGCGACCGCCAGCAATGACCACAACCTTCGCCCCGGCAGGTCGGTGCGCTCGGTCAGCCACGCCAGGGTGGTGCCGAGCACGATGCAGATCGGCAGCGTGATCAACACCAGCAGCACGGTATTGATCAGCAGTTCGGCGACCCGAGGGCGGAAGACCAAGGCTTCGATGGTCGCCCAGCCGGTGTACCACGACACGCCGATCACGAAGCCGATCGGCACCAACGACAGCAGCGAAACCCCGATGGCCAGCACGACCACCCACGGACTCCCGCGCCCATTGAGGGCGCGGGTCCGGCGTGACACATGGGCGGAGGGCGCCGCAGCGATCTCCGCAGGCAGCGGTTCAGGCATCAATTACAGCAGTCCTGCCTGGGTCATCAGTTCGACGGCTTTCTTGCTGTCGAGCTTCGATGCATCGACTTTCGGCGCGTCCAGATCCTTCAACGGCACCAGTTTGGGGTTGGAAGCAGCGTCCTTGCCCACCGCGTATTCAAAGGATTTGCCGGTGCGCAGCACTTCCTGGCCTTGCTTGCCGGTGATGTACTGGAGGAATTTCTGCGCGTCCTCCTGATGTTTGCTGGAGGCCAGCACGCCACCGCCGGAAATGCTCACGAACGCGCCCGGATCCTGATGCTTGAAGTAGTGCAGGGCGGTGTTCTTGCTGTTTTCACCGGTCTTGGCCTGATCGACGAACGCGTAGTAGTGGTAGATCACGCCGCTGTCGACTTGCCCGGCGTTCACTGCTTTGAGCACCGAGCTGTTGCCACGGTAAGCGGTGAAATTGGCTTTCATGCCCTTGAGCCATTCGAGGGTGGCGGCTTCGCCTTTCTGCTCCAGCACGGCGGCGACGATGGCCTGGAAATCCGCACCGGCAGGCGACGCGGCCCAGCGACCTTTCCAGGCTGGGCTCGCCAGATCCATCAGGGATTTGGGCAGGTCTTTTTCCGGCAACTTGGACGGGTTATAGACGAACACCGTGGAGCGCGCGGCGATACCGACCCATTGGCCGTGGGCCGGGCGATACGCAGCGTCGACTTGCTCAAGTGTCGCCGGAGCCACGGGCGCGAACAGCTTGGCGTTGTCCACCAGCACCATGGCCGGGGAGTTTTCTGTCAGGAACACATCCGCTGGCGATGCCGCGCCTTCCTGCACGATCTGATTGCCCATTTCCGTGTCATCGCCGTTGCGCACCGTGACCGGAATCCCGGTTTCCTCGGTGAAACCGGCGACCCAGGCCTTGGTCAGGGTTTCGTGCTGGGCGTTGTAGACCACCAGACCGACGGAATCGGCGGCAAACGCCTGCCCGGCAGCGAGCAGCGCAGTCGCCAGCGCGGCCTGTTTCAGAAAGGACGGAACGGATGGACTCATGGCGGGGCAGCTCCTGTTTTTAGACGTTATGGTTTGCGAGCACCCGCAGGGGATTCAAATGCGAATGCTTTGCAAAAATAGAGTCGCGGCAATGTAGGGTGGCAAACGAGAAAAATACGTCAAAGAAATCGTTAATAAATGTCATTGCCATTCAGATTAGCAGCGTCTGGCCGCTTGCACGGCGGCCGTACGTCATGCCGACTGGAGGAGGGATCAGGAGGAGGGTGGGCAGCCGCGTGAGCCGGTGGCGGCCTGACTGATCAACGCAGCCAGGCGCTTGACGTTGTTCTGCTGGGCGACCACCAGATCGTCGATGGTCGGCCCGGACGGGGTTTGCAGCAGCGAACGGCAGGCGATCAGGGCGTCGTCCCCGGCGTTGGCCTGGCGCAGGCGCCATTTGGCGTCGATCAGCCCGTATTGCCCGGGAATCGAATCGAAGCGTTGCACATCGATGCGCACCGAGGTTTTACGCTGGCCGCCGGCATTACTGAGCTGATCCACCAGCGCGCTGCGCAATTCATCACTGAGGCTCGCGCCCCACCATTCGGTCTCCAGAATCGCCAGACCGCTGTTGCCCTGGCGGATGACGATCTGTGGCCGATCAACCTGCGGCGGCACGCTGATGCCCTCGATGGCGATTTCCGAACCGGCGCGGCCGGCCATCGGTTGCGTCGGGGTCAGGGTGTGAAAGCTGATCGGGGCGCTGCTGCAGGCGCCCAGCAACAGGCCGATCGCGAGCACGGTGAACTTCAGCTTTAAAGCCATGGGACAGCTCCTGTGCTCAATTGCGCGGCGGCCCTTTGAGGTCCAGCGGCGCGGCGTTGTCGGGGCGGCCGCGAATCAACGATTCCGGATGCCGGCCCAGATAATCGGACAGCTCACGCAACGAACGGGACATACGCCCGAGCTCGTCGAGGGTCTCGGTCAGTTGTTCGCGTTGCGGGGAGTCTTCGGCCAGGGTCGAACTGGCCGATTGCAGGGTCTTGCTCACGTCGGCGAGGGTGTTCTGCACGCCGGGCAGGGTCTTGGCGTTGAACTGGGTCAGGCCTTTGCGCAATTCCACCAGGTTGCTGTCGAGGTTGCCGGCAATCCGTTCCACCGGCAGCTTGTTGAGCTTGTCGATCATCGCTTCGAGTTTTTCCTGCAACTGTTCGAGGCTGCCGGGAATGGTCGGAATGCTGATCGGGCGGGCGGTCGGGTCAAACGCGACTTTCTCGGCTTTCGGGTAGAAGTCCAGCGCGATGTACAACTGGCCGGTCAGCAGGTTGCCGCTGCGGGCCTGGGCACGCAGGCCGTTGTCGATAAAGGTGCCGATCAGGCGCACGGCGGCGGCTTCGTCCTCCGGATTGTGATTGAGCACCTTGAGCATCTTCACGTGAGCCTGGCCGAGACGTGCCGGGTAGATCACGATCCCGACGTTGAGCGGGAAGCTGCGTTTTTTCGCATCGAAGTCCAGGTTGACGCTGACCACCCGGCCGATTTCCATGCCGAGGAATTCCACCGGCGCATCGACTTTCAGCCCGCGCAACGCCTGATCGAAACGCAGGCTCAGGTACTGCGCCTTGCCGTTGGGCGGGGCGAGGGCGGTTTGCTGGTCCTCAAACAGGTCGTAAGTCCTTTCTTCGGCGGCGGCAACGTCGTTGGGGCTGTACTCCGGCGCGCGGAAGGCGATGCCGCCGACCAGCAAGGTCGACAACGATTCGGTTTTCACCGCAAAACCGTTGGCGCCGACGTTGACGTCAATGCCGCTGGCGTTCCAGAACCGGGTGTTTTCGGTGACGTAGGCGTCGTTTGGCGCATGGATGAACACCTCGATGTTCACCCCTTTGCCATCGGCGTCCAGCGCGTAGGCCACCACCTGGCCGACCGGGATCTTGCGGTAATAGACCGGCGAACCGATATCCAGTGAACCGAGGTCCGAGGCGTGCAGATTGAAGCGTTTGCCCGGCTCGCCGTAGGTGATCGGCGGCGGGTTCTCCAGACCTTTGAAGTGCTTGGCGCGCGAGTTGGACTGACCGATATCGGCGCCGATGTAGTCGCCGGACAGCAACGTGTCGATGCCCGAGACACCGCCCGCACCGATGCGCGGACGGACGACCCAGAACTGCGAGTCTTCGCGGGTAAAGGTTTCGGCCTGCTTGGCCAGTTTGATCGTGGCGTTGACGCTTTTCTGGTCGTCGCTCAGCTCGACGTCCGTGACCTGGCCGATGACCACGTTGCGGTATTTGACTTCGGTCTTGTTGGCGGTCAGGCCGCTGCCGGTCTTGAAGGTGACGACGATGCTGGGGCCTTCCTGCATCAGGTTGTGCACCACCAGCGAGATGCCCACCAGCACCGCGATGATCGGCACGATCCACACCAGCGAGATGCTGAAACGCCGGGTCTTGACCGGCGCCTGGCCGGGCGCTCGCGGTTGATCGGCGGCTGACGACTCCATCCATGACCTCCAGGGTGTGTTGGGCACTGAGCGTCAGGAACGCAAAAGCACTTCATCAATATAGAAGTGCTTCGCGATAGAGCAAATGTAAGGTGAGTTCGCGCTAGCTGGAGCGTTGTGCTAATAACTTTTCAATGGTCAGGTAAGTATTCGATGCAAATGTCGAGGATCGACGCTGACAGCCTTTACCTGTTGAGCAAGCAAGGAGCTGAAATGCCGGCACTGACTAATGTGGGCGAGGCCCGAGTAGCTGTTCTGGTCGATTGCGACAATGTGTCACCTGAAGTGTTGGAACATGCTCTGAAGGTCGTCGCACAATTTGGCCGCATTGTGCTGCGCCGCGGCTACGGTAACCATGGAACGCTTGCCAACAAATGGCAGGAGGCGCTCGTGCGTCTAGCCTTCTCTCCTTGCCTGCAATATCAGTATGCATCGGGGAAAAACACCTCTGACATTGCTCTTGCACTGGATGCGCTGGAGGCCCACTTTGACCACCGGGCGGACATGTTCTGCCTGGTCACCAGTGATTCTGACTTTGCCTATCTGTGCCGTAAGTTGCGCGAGAGAGGCGCCGCAGTTTGTATCGTTGGAGAAGCTAAAACGCCTGATGCACTGCGCAATGCAAGCGATCAGTTTTTTGAATGGCGCAAAACTGAGGACGCAACCGGAAATGATACGGCTCCTGGTAAAGAACCTCAGGAACCAACGAGCATCAGGAAGGAAGCCCGTGACATAGGTCCTAAGCCGAAGCTTCGCCGTCCAAGATTTTTGGTTGACGCGGTATCGCTTCTCGTGGGAGGTACGAATGAGGGAAGAGTCACTCTCAGTGGATTGGGCCACTATTTGAAAAGAACAGATCCTGCATTTTCTCCTGTTGAGTATGGATACTCCGGGTTACTTGAAATGGTTAAAACGTATGACTTGCTTGAGTCCAGACAAGAATCAGGGGGGCAGTGGACGGTTGGGTTGATAATGAAAAAAAACATGGAAGATGTGAGCGGAATCCATAAATAAACACTGCGAAAGCAAGGCTGCCAGCCTACCGAAAAGTATTTCAAACAGCCACATGCCGAGAATCAGCTCTTCGACACTCATATTCCATGCTCACGAAATTCTCTATGGTAAAAATGATGTCAATATGACTTGGTGGTGATTGTGCGACGCGATTTCCAAAGAAAAATATGCTTATGAATTTTGAACTTATCACCATCAGAAAAGGAATTTGAGATGTTCGTTGCGCCAGAGGATTACAAAAAATCGCTGACAAGCCTGATATCCGAAGAGAAAAATGTCGATTTTGCAGTCGCATTCTGGGGCGAGGGAGCACAGGACCTGATTCCTGAAAACACTGACCACACCATTCGAATTATCTGCAATCTCACGACAGGCGGGACAAATCCATCCGTCGTCAGGTCTTTTTTGACACGCATCAGAGACGGTAACAGTTCGCTCCAGATCAGACATTCCAGTCGTCTTCACGCGAAGGTTGTTGTTGGGAGCAAGCAAGCCCTGATTGGATCAGCCAACCTGTCCACGAATGGGTTAGGGCTGGAAGACGAGTCTTTGGCCCATTGGCTTGAGGCGGGTATCCATACCTGTGACCTCCAAGAGATCGGCGCAGCACAGAAATGGTTTGAAACCCTTTGGCAGTCCGATGCTGTGTCGGAGATCAATGACGAAGATCTCGCTGCTGCGCAGATCGCCTGGGATCGTAAGCAGAACGCCAGACCACCTTTGGATGGTGATCCAATGTCCCCTTTCACAATGGGAAAGTTCAGCGTCGATGAACTTAAAGGCAGACCTGCTTACGTCACGATCTACCGCAAATGGTTGTCCAGAGAGGCGAGAGAGGCCAAAGAGGCCGAAGAGCAGTCGGCATCTTTGGCGTTGAAACAGGCAGGCAAAATTGATTGGTGGGCTTATGAATGCTGGGACGGATTGCCTCAAGCACCTGCCGAGTTGCTCGGAATTTACTGGGGACTGAAAGGCAAACTGTTGGTGGAAGGCGTATGTACCCTCGTAAGCTGCAAAAGTGTTCCCTTCACTTATGACAACGGTGAAGACGGCTGGATCGAGTTGGCAGCTCCTAGGCCGCAGCTTTTGGGTCGGCCGTTTACAACTCAAGACGCGAGTGCACTAAAAGAAGAAATCAGTGAGTTCATCGAGGTGCTATGGCACAACGCTAGAAAGCAGGAGAACGGTGAGCACGCCTGTGTGATCCACTTGGCCGAGATGGTTCGGGTATGGAACGACTGGAAGACTAGCCGTTGATTCAAGCGGAAATACGCAAATCGGATAACCTTTTGATGTCGTAGCCTGCTTTCGCAGGCTACGACATCGTATCCAGTCATCCCAGCAGTTCCCGCAGGCGATACCAGAACATGCCCAGTGCCAGCAGTGGCGAACGCAGCGCCGGGCCGCCGGGGAAGGTCATGTGCGGCACGTTGCTGAACACATCCATGCCCTGACTGTGGCCGGCGTGAATCGCCTCGCCCAGCAGCTTGGCGCACCAGTGGGTGACGTTCAGGCCGTGGCCGGAATAGCCCTGGGCGTAGAACACGTTCGGGTGCTGCTTCAAACGGCCGACCTGCGGGAAGCGGTTGGCGGTGATGCCGATCTTGCCGCCCCACTGATAGTCGATGCGCACATCCGCCAGTTGCGGGAACACCTTGAGCATCTTTGGCCGCATGTAGGCGGCGATGTCGGCCGGATCCCGCCCCGAATAATGGCAGGCGCCGCCGAACAGCAAGCGTCGGTCCGCTGAGAGCCGGTAGTAATCGAGGCCGACTTTCTGGTCGCACAGCGCCAGATTTTGCGGAATCAGTTCGGCGGCGCGTTCCGCCGACAGCGGTTCGGTGGCGATGATGTAACTGCCGGCGGGCAGGACCTTGCCGCTGAGTTGCTGTTCGAGTTCGTCCAGGTGCGCGTTGCAGCCGAGCACCAGACTGCCGGCACGCACGGTGCCGCTCTGGGTGCGCACCTGAACGGTCGGGCCGTGGACGATTTCCAGCACCGGGCTCTGTTCGAAAATACGCACCCCGAGGGAGGCTGCCAGCCGCGCTTCGCCCTGCACCAGATCCAGCGGATGCAAGTGGCCCGAGCCCATGTCGATCAGGCCGCCCTTGTAGACACCCGCGTTCACCACTTGCTGACGAATCAGCTCAGGGGCAACCAGCCGCGTTTCATGGCGATAACCCAGCTGCGCCAGGCTGTCCTGCTCGGCCTTGAAGGCGTCGAACTGCGCCGGCGTGTTGGCCAGCTCGCAGAAGCCCCAGCGCAGGTCGCACTCGATGGCGTTGTCGGTGATGCGCTGGCGCACCAGCTCCACCGAGTCGATCCCGGCCCGGTGCAGGTAGCGCACGCCTTCGGCGCCAACATGCCGCGAGAAACCTTCGACGTCATGACCGATCCCGCGAATCAGTTGCCCGCCATTGCGCCCGCTGGCGCCCCAGCCGATGCGCCGGGCTTCAAGCAGAATTACCGAAAGCCCGCGCTGTGCCAGTTCAATGGCGGTGTTGACGCCGGTGAACCCGCCGCCGATCACGCAGACATCGGCGATCAGGTCACCCGCCAGTTCCGGATAGGGTGTGCTGGCCCGGGCCGACGCGGCGTAATAGGAGCGGGCGTGTTCCTGGGTGTACTGATTCATTTGTTCGACTTCACTTTGCTCCAGGACCGGGTCATCAGACGCATGATCGACTGGGGCGGGGTAGAGGAGATGTAGAGCTTGTCGAGGACTTCCTGGGACGGATAGACCTCGGGATTGTTGACCAGCTCGGGATCCATGTATTGCTTGGCCGCCGGGTTCGGGTTGGCGTAACCGACCGAGGCGCTGACCTTGGCGATCACTTGCGGATCGAGCAGGTAATTGATGAAGGCGTGGGCTTCCTTGGTGTTGCCGGCATCGGCAGGAATCGCCAGCAGGTCGAACCACAGGTTCGCGCCTTCCTTGGGAATCGAGTAGGCGATGTTCACGCCGTTCTTGGCTTCCTTGGCACGGTTGGCAGCCTGGAACACGTCGCCGGAATAACCGAAGGCCACGCAGATGTCGCCGTTGGCCAGGTCGGACACGTATTTCGAGGAGTGGAAATAGGTGATGTATGGCCGGATGCTCAGGAGTTTCTCTTCGGCTTTCTTGTAGTCTTCGGCTTTCTCGCTGCGCGGGTCCATGCCCATGTAGTTGAGGATCGCCGGGAACACCTCATCGGCCGAGTCCATCATCGACACGCCGCACTGGGTGAGTTTCTTCAGGTTCTCCGGTTCGAACAGCACGGCCCAGGAATCGATGTGATCGATGCCCAGAACTTGTTTGACCTTGTCGACGTTGTAGCCGATGCCGTTGGTGCCCCACAGGTACGGCACCGAGTGCTCGTTGCCCGGGTCGTTCTTCTCGAGCAGGGCCAGCAGTTTCGGGTCGAGGTTTTTCCAGTTCGGCAGTTGCGAGCGGTCCAGCTTGAGGAACGCACCGGCCTTCACCTGACGGGCGAGGAAGTGGTTGGACGGCACCACCACGTCATAGCCGGTACGCCCGGCGAGCAGTTTGCCTTCGAGGGTTTCGTTGGAGTCGAAGACGTCGTAGATCACCTTGATCCCGCTAGAGGACTGGAAGTCGGCGAGGGTGGTTTCGCCAATGTAATCGGTCCAGTTGTAGACGCTGACCTGGGGTTGGGCGAGGGCACCGGCACTGCACGCCAGGGCCAGCGCGGCGGGGATCATGGATTTCAACAGACGCATATCGACACCTCTTCGATTGATCGTTCCCACGCTCTGCGTGGGAATGCAGCCCGGGACGCTCCGCGTCCCAAAGCGGATGCAGAGCGTCCATTGAGGCATTCCCACGCAGAGCGTGGGAACGATCGTGGGTTGGTTTTTGTTGTTTTAATCAGACGCTCAGCAACAGGAACTCCCGCTCCCAGGAACTGATCACGCGCTTGAAGTTTTCATGCTCGGCGCGTTTCACCGCGACGTAGCCGCGCACGAACTTGCTGCCCAGGTATTGCGCGACGGTGTCGCACTCTTCCATCTGGGTCAGGGCTTCTTCGATGGTGATCGGCAGGCGCAGGTTGCGGCGCTCGTAAGCCCGGCCTTCGACGGCGGCGCTCGGTTCGATGCCTTCGACCATGCCGATGTAGCCGCACAGCAGGCTCGCCGCGATGGCCAGGTACGGGTTGGCGTCGGCGCCGGGCAGACGGTTTTCAACCCGCATCGCCTCAGGCCCGGAGGTCGGCACCCGCAGGCCGACGGTACGGTTTTCTTCGCCCCATTCGACGTTGACCGGGGCCGAGGTGTCCGGCAGGAAGCGGCGGAACGAGTTCACGTTCGGCGCGAACATCGGCAGCACTTTCGGGATGTACTTCTGCAGGCCGCCGATGTGATGACGGAACAGGTCGCTCATGCTGCCGTCGGCATTGGCGAAAATCGGTTGGCCGCTGGCGATCTCGACCACGCTCTGATGCAGGTGCATCGCGCTGCCGGGCTCGTCACCGATCGGCTTGGCCATGAAGGTCGCGGTCACGTTGTGCTTGAGCGCGGCTTCACGCAGGGTGCGTTTGAACACGGTGATCTGGTCGGCCAGATCGAGCGCGTCGCCGTGGCGGAAGTTGATTTCCATCTGCGCCGGACCGTCTTCGTGGATCAGCGTGTCCAGGTCCAGGCCTTGCAGTTCGCACCAGTCGTAGACGTCTTCGAACAGCGGATCGAATTCGTTGGCGGCGTCGATGGAGAACGACTGACGACCGCTTTCGGCGCGACCGGAACGGCCCAGCGGTGCCTTGAGCGGCAAGTCCGGGTCTTCGCAACGCTGGGTCAGGTAGAACTCCATTTCCGGCGCCACGATCGGCTTCCAGCCTTTGTCGGTGTACAGCTGCAGGACTTTCTTTAGCACGTTGCGCGGCGACAGTTCGATCGGGTTGCCGAACTTGTCGAAGGTGTCGTGGATAACGATGGCGGTCGGCTCGATGGCCCACGGGATCACGTACACCGCATCGCTCACCGGCTTGCAGACCATGTCGATGTCGGCCGGGTCGAGCAGGTCGTAGTAGATGTCGTCGTCGACAAAATCCCCGGTTACCGTTTGCAGCAGCACACTTTCCGGCAGGCGCATGCCTCGCTCATGCAGGAACTTGTTGGTCGGTGCAATTTTGCCGCGGGCGATGCCGGTCAGGTCGCTGACCACGCATTCCACTTCGGTAATCTTGTGATCTTTCAGCCACGTGAACAGCTGATCGAAAGGGGCATTCATAAAGACCTCGTCGTTGGTTTTGTTGACGCGGGGGAAGGCGATTTCATCTTTCGCAGACTTCCCCTGAGGCGCGTTGACGACTATCTTGGGCGGGCCTTGACGTTCCATCTATCCACTTTCAGCAGCACCAAAGCGCACCAAAAGAGTGCGCAAGGTCTCCCATGACAACGTGTAATCCGCTACAGGTTCAAGCTTTCAACACCGCCGATGTCACCGAACAGATCCGCGCCACGCCGGGTTGGGTTCAGCATTACCAGCAGATGTCGCCGGGGCATTTCGCCGGGCAGATCCGCTATCTGGATTTGCAGGGTGTGGAGGTTTACGAAGAACAGATGAACACCCGGGTCGAGCAGAATTTCAGCGCGCCGGAAGGGTCGCTGGCGTTCTGTTTCGATCGCAGCGACAACGCGCTCTATCTGCTCAATGAAGAGAGCCGCAACATCTGGATCACCCCGGAGAACTACCAGGAAATCGCCGTGGTGTTCGGCCCGGAATTCGTCCAGCGCAACGGCCTGGACGTGGCCAGGCTGGAAGGTCTGTTCATGGCGCCGCTCAATGGCGCGCAGAACGGATTGTTCAGTCGCTGGTTAAGCTCGACCCTCACGAAGTTGTCGCAAACCCTTGATCAGCCAAGCAAAGAAGCACTGACTCAACAGTTGCTGGAGGACTGTCTGTTTATCCTCGACAACGCGAGCGTGTGCCTGGATGGCGGTGGTTTGCAGCGTCGCGCCGAAGAGCGAATCACCCTCAAGCGCGTGGGCGAGTGGGCGGCGGATTCGCCGGAAGAAACCCTCAATCTGCTGGAACTGTCGCGGGTGGCCGGGGTTTCCTTGCGGCAGTTGCAGCAGACGTTCAAGGCGTACACGGGGATGTCGCCGAGCCATTGGCTGCGTTTGCGCCGGCTCAACAGTGCGCGGCGGGAATTGCTCAAATGCTCGCCGGCAGATACCACGGTGGCGGAGGTCGCGATGAACTGGTCGTTCTGGCATTTGGGCCGTTTTTCAAGCAGTTACCGGGCGATGTTCAAGGAGTTGCCGAGCGAGACCTTGAAGCGCTCATCGTCGATGTGACGGGCACTCTGCACCACAAAAAAAGACGGGAGAGGTTTCGGTATTCGCCGAAATCTCTCCCGTCTTTTTCATTTATTGATAGGCCGATGTTGCCAAGCCTGTTGCGCTACCGACTAACCAACTCTGAGACGCTTGAAGGAGGATGAAAGGGATCTTTTCATCAGTCTGGCCATCGGGGTTTCTATTTCTTTATGGATGACATGGGACGCACCTATCATCAAAGCGATGGTGCCCCAGAGCAGCAAATGTGGATTGATGGCCGGATAAGCCATATTGAAGATCATGAAGCCGATCATTTGATGCAGCAGGTAAAGCGGGTAAGTCAGGGCGCCCAATGCTGTCCAGTCGAACTTCCCGATGGCTGACGTTTTGTGCGTCGCGATAAAAAGAAACGTCATGAAAAACAGGGCAATGACACCGCAGATGATCAAGGCGTCGTATTCGGTCGAATATTTCAGTTCGATCGACTCGGCCCAGGTGATCGCGTTGTAGCTGGCCAATGCCTGTGCAGCGGCCAGCAGGGAAATACGCGCTTTGGTAAAACCCTTGTCCCATATGATGTAGAACGTAGCGCCAGCGATGAAATAGGCCGCGTAGTCGGTGATCAGTACCGAGCGCAACTTTTCGAAAGCAAAGACTTCCGCTGTGGCTGAAACCAGCAGCCAAAGTACAAGGAACGTTTCTATTTTCTCTATCTTCTTGAAAGCCAACAGAATGGCGATCATCAGGTAGAACTTTATTTCGACGAACAGTGACCAGTAGACCCCGTCTATGGGCGGCACTCCGAGCACGTCGCCGAGGAATGTCATGTTGATCACGTACTGATAAAGGTCAGCCGAAAATCTTGGCTGCCCAATGGCCAGCGTGACCAGAAAAGTGATCGTGCAGCACACCCAGAATGCCGGGCAAAGGCGGATGACGCGGGAAATGAAAAACACTTTGAGGTTGTTGCTCGAAGCCGTCATCAGGATCACGAATCCACTGATCATGAAAAACAGCTCGACCCCCAGATAACCGTATTTGGCCACGTCAGCCAATAGTGGGTAGGGCATTACAGACATATCGCCCCTTGCATAACCGCGAAACGCATAGTGAAAAAACACCACGGCGATCGCTGCGAGGAAGCGCAACAAGTCCAGCTCGTTCAGTCGCCGGTTGTTCATGTACAGGCGCTCCAGACTCGTCAGCGCGGATCGATAACTGAGGACTGTGTCGTGTGAAATTCGACTCAAGGCCAAAGCGGCGTAGGGTTGCTCAAGGACTGCGTAGCCACATGCGGATGTAATCGACTTCGAACGTGGAGGGCAGGTCAGCATCGTCGACCACGCCGAACCATTTCCACATGGCCTCACTGTCAAAGACGATCTGCATGGGGTAGAAAAAGTGGTCGTTCTTCGACTCCCTGACCAGCACGCCATCGACGTACCAGCGCAGGGTGTCGGGCTGCCAGTCGAAGCCGTAGACATGAAAGTCACTGGCCAGCCGCCAGGGGCTGGTCCAGGTGCTGCCGTTGGCGATATGTTCGGTGCTCTGTGGCGTGGCCCAAAGGTGGGCGTTCATGTTGTAGGCGCGGTCTGAAGCCGCGTCTTTGGTCTTGCCGCCGATTTCAAAGATATCGATTTCGGTGGCGTTGTTGGCCATCCCTGTCCATGCCAGCCAGAATGCGCTGGAAGCTGCAGAGTTCATGGGTTTGGCCCGTGCTTCGTAATAGCCGTAAAAGCCGCGTTCGAGGGTACGAACCATCGCAGAGGTGTAATCCTTGAAACCGAGCTGGACGTACTTTTGCGGCAGGGTTTCCTTGCGAAAGACAATCTTCAGATGGCCGTTGCTGACGCTGGCATTGCGCTCGGTGAACAACGCCGGTTTGCGTCCCAGCGATTCGTTGCCGACAGCATTGTTGACGTGCCAGCGTGTGCGGTCGAGGGTGGTGCCATCGAACTCGTCGGACAGTGTCGTGTTGAGCAACCACCGGCCGGCATTGGCTTGATCGGACAACGGCAGATCGGTATGGATGTGGGACGGCAGAGCGTCCAGGGGACCGACACGTGTCCAGGTATCGGCCTGAACCGGTATGGCCACGGTCCACTTGTCTGCCAGGTATCGAAATACGCGCTGGCGCTCCGCGAGCGAGGCAAGCGGGCGGTCATACACCAGGACTTCGGCGATGTCGCCGCGAAAGTTTTCGGCATTGCCGACGGCATTGCGCCCCACGCCATACGGTCCCAGTGGCACGTCCTGCAGTTCAAGGACAGAAACCGTCGGTTCATAGGCACCGGTTTGCGGCAGGCTGACAGCGAAATTCGGCAGCACGTTATCGTTGCTGGCGGCTTGCGGCCGCGAACTGAACAACCGTTGCCAGGGATCGACCCCGGCCTGCTCTGGCAACCGGCGGGACACGATCAGTACGGTCGCAGACCCTTTGGCCGTGCGCAGTGCCCGGCCCAGTAATCCCGAGTTACCGCTCAAGCGCACCACCGCCTGGCCATTGAGGCTGTTCTCCATCCGTTGTGGCGGCGAAGAAGCGCCATCGACTGTCGCATCATTGGCCTTGCCTGATTTGTCGCTCCAGCGCTGGAGACGGTTCTGCGCATCCAGGCTCATCGTCGACGCGTCGGCGGCGTCCAGCCACAACACGAGCCCGGTACTCGGCACAGAAGAAGGCGCCTGCGCGGCGTTGCTTGCCAGCGAAACCGAAAACAGCGCGGCCAGCAGACATTCCTTGAACATCGGCATCACTTCACCGCAACGGGTGCCGGAATCTTGAATGAAGATTGATACCCCTGCGGATTGCACGACTGCCAGCGCCAGGTATCGGTGATCATTTGTTCCAGGCCGCGCTGTGCGCTCCAGCCCAATTCGCGTCCTGCCTTGCCCGGATCGGCCCAGCATTTGGCGATGTCACCGAGACGTCGAGGGGCGAAGCGGTAGGGAATGCTGATGCCGGTGATGTCCTCGAAACTGTGGATGATCTGCAGCACGCTGTAGCCAACGCCCGTGCCGAGGTTCCAGAAGTGAATCCCGTTGTTGTGCTGCAGCACTTGCAGTGCCTTGAGATGCCCGATGGCCAGGTCGACCACGTGGATGTAGTCGCGCACGCAGGTCCCGTCCACGGTGGGATAGTCGCTGCCGTACACCGTGAGTTCGGGTATCCGGCCTATGGCAACCTGGGTCAGGCACGGCAACAGGTTGTTGGGGCGGCCCCTCGGGTCTTCGCCGATCATTCCGCTTTCGTGGGCGCCGATCGGGTTGAAGTAACGCAATAACCCGATGCTCCAGCGCGGGTCGGAGGCGCACAGATCCGTCAGCAGCTCTTCGATCATGAGCTTGGTGCGGCCGTAGGGGTTGACCGGTTTGCCAGTGCCGAAATCTTCGGCAATCGGAGTATTTTCCGGCTCTCCGTACACCGTGGCCGAAGAACTGAATACCAGTTGGAATACGTTATTGCGGGCCATCGCCTGGCACAGGTCGAGCGTGCCGGCGACATTGTTGGCGTAGTAGTCCAGCGGCTTGCGCACGCTTTCCTCGACGGATTTGAGACTGGCAAAGTGCACCACGGCCTCGATGTCGTACCGGCTGAAGATATCGTCGAGCAGCACCGGGTCGCGAATATCGCCCTTGATGAAGTCGACGCGGGTCAGGGTCAGTTGTTCAAGGCGCCGGATGCACTCTCGACAGCTGTTGCACAGGTTGTCGAGCACCAACACCTTGTGGCCGGCGTTAATGAGGGCCAAAGCCGTGTGCGAGCCGATGTAGCCGGCCCCGCCAGTAATCAACGTGGTTTTGCGCATGATGAGGTCTTCCTGTCTCGGGGACTGAACTCAGCGGGAGGTGAAAACCGATTTGAATTCCTGTGGCCAGTGCGGGTGCATGACGCTGTAACCCACGGCATAACTCAGCACGCCGACCACGATGCTGCCGATCAAGTGCAGATAGCCCTGGAGTCCCAGCTGCGGTAGCACGACCAGCACGGTTGCAGCCATGACCAGTGAAGCGATAACGCTGCGGTAACTGGCTTCGAAAAAGCCGCGCCAGCTGTAACCGACCGCCGTGTTGAGGCCACGGATCTGCAGCGGCGTAATGACCAGCATTCGCGCAAGCAGAGCGCCGGCTGCGGCCATGCCGCCGTACAGATTGCCGAGGGTGTAGACCAGCGCCAGGGCCAGCGCGGTGGTCAGCACTTCGGCCTTGATTGTGAGGTGGCTGCGGTTGACCGCCACCAGTGCGGTGGTGGCGTACATGGCGCTGTTGCCGATGGCTGCCGTGCAGGCCAGCACTTGCAGCAGAGGAATGGCTTCGGCCCATTTGGCGCCGAAGATCAACAGGATCAGATCGTTTGCCGTGAGTGCGATGCCGATGAACAGCGGCGTCAGCAGAAAGCCGCTGACAGCGGTTGAATCGCCAATGATCCCGATCAATCGTTTGGGCTCTGCGCTGCGCCGGGAGAACGCCGGCAGCGCATAGCTCAGCAAACCGTTGTAGATGGCGGTGCGTGGCAGCTCGATGATGCGCATCGCCATGTTGAACATGCCGACGGCGTTCGCGCCGGCGGTGATGCCCAGAACCACGTTGACCCCGCGCTGCAAGGTTTGCGAGCTCAGCGCGTTGATGGCCACCGGTGCGCCGGACTTCAACAACTCGCGCAGGATCGGACCGTCGATGTGAAAGGGGATGCGTCGCGGGTCTGCGCGCATCAACACAATGATCGACACCAGCTCCATGATCAGCGCCTGGGCAATGACCGCCCACGCACCCAGTCCCCAAAGCGCAACGGCAATCCCGCCGACGCCACCCGCCACCTTGCCCAGCAGCGTGCGCGACGCCAGCATCCTGAAGTTGCTGCTGCGGCGCATCTGCGCCACATAGACCCGCGCCATCATGGTGAACAGGATCTTCAGCGAGGCCACCGCCGTCATCCATTGCAGCAGCGGATCCGGGGTGTACAGCATGACCGCGCCCGAAATGACGCCAATGCTCGCCAGACTGACCAGCACCGCCGCCCAGTAGGCGGTGCTGATGTGCCTGTCCTCCAGTCGCTCAAGCCGGACCAGCGGGTCTTCGAGCACCGACGAGTACACCAGACCGATCAACTCGACGATGGCGATGATTACCGTGCCCACACCCAGCTCGGCTGGCGACAGCAGCCTGGCGTAAGCGACGAAGGTAATCATCGACAGCAGGATCAGGCCGAATTTTTCGGTGAAGATCCAGGTCAATGTCATCAGGCGATGGTTGGCCATGGCGGATACCGGTTCAATGAGCCGTGGTTGACGCCGTTGTCTTGCGCAAGGTTCTGGCGCGGGCATAGAGGTAGCGCAAGGTCGGTTTGCCGCTGGCGAAGATCAGGGCCTGCCAGGAGCAATCGAGCATTCGCCGGTACACGCCGAGGACCTGGTCATGCTCGCCACGTCGGGAAAATGCTTCGAGAAAATCGGTGTGGTTACCCAGCTCGAAATCGATCCGCTGCTGGCGGGTCAGTTGCGCGCCGTAGCGGGCGAGGTACACCTCGATGAAGCGGATTTTGTTCTGGTAGTATTTTTTCGGATTCGCGGTCATGTTGCCGCCATTGACCGTGCGCTCCAGCAGCACCTCCGGTACCGTGTGGATCTCCCAGTGCTCGGCGATCCGGGTCCACATGAAGCGGTCTTCGGAATAACGCAGGCTGGCATCGAAGCCGCCGAGTTGCATGATCACGTCACGTTTGACCAGCGCGGTCGAGACGCCATTGACGACGTTGGCGTGGATGAAATCGTAGAAGTGCCTGCCGTGCTTGAGCCGGTCGTCCAGCTGGCGCCTGCCATCGCTGTAATTGACTTGCGCGTAGCAGTCGATCAGCCCCACCGGCCGGCCCTGGCGGGTGAGTTCGTCATACAGTGCCAGCTGCAATTCCAGCTTGCGCGGATGCCATTGGTCATCGGCATCAAGCATTGCCACGAACGTCTCTGCGGAGTGCCGCATCCCGTGATTGCGGGCGCTGGCCTGGCCTTCGTTGGCTTGCTGCAACAGCGTCAGGCGAAACGGCGCGACGAAGTCTCTGACCCGCTGGGGTCCGTCATCGGTAGAGCCATCGTCGATGACAATCACGTGATCGGGCAGTCGGGTTTGCCGGGCCAGGGACGTCAGTGTCTGCTCGATGCTGTCGGCGCCGTTGTACATCGGAATGACGACGCACACTGAATCTGCTGAACGGGGAGCTTGGTTTGGCACGGTGATTCTCCTTGGGTTACGCGCTGGCGGAATCGCGCGGTAGTGCGCTGCCCGACGAACGCTGACGCAGCGCTGCCGGTGAGGATTCGGGATAGGTCGCGTGGTGGTGCCGGAAGGTCAGGGCCAGCGTGCAGAACACCAGGAACTCGGCGGAGCGGTAGTTGGGAATCACGTAGGCCACATAATTGGTGATGGCGAACAGACCGATGATGACCAGCGCACTGGCGCGAAACCGGGCTGCCTGATTCGCCGTCACGGCGCGGTATTGCTTGAACAGTGCTTCACCGAACATCAGCGCCAGCGCCGTCAACTGGATGAGGCCGCCGTTGAGCAGGGTTTCCATGTAGCCGCTGTGGGCGTTGCCGATGTAACCCCAGCGGGTGATGAACGCATCGGCATCAGGGCTGGACCAGAAGGCGCCGAAGCCGTAGCCCTTGAGAAACTGGCTGTCGATGAAAGGCGCGAGCAGTTCCCAGATCAACGTGCGATCGGTCAGTGACGGGTCGCGACCGGCCATTTCCAGCAGTACCGCAAAGTTGCTGTACAGAAACAGGCAAACCAGCAGGTAAAGGACGGTGCATCCCAGGAACAGCAGCTGTGAGCGATTGATGCCCAGGCGGATCATCGTGAGGAAGTACCAGTAGCTGATCGTGCCGGAAATGATCAGCGCCACGCCGGTGGCTGACTGGGCAAGCAGGATCGCGACCAGCGAAAAGAATGAACAGAAGAGTGCCCAGCGATTACGCTGCCGGATCATCGGCAGCAACAGCACGATGGCGATCGCGTTGAGCCGGGCGCCGGCATTCTTTTCGGCGAAAACGCCTTTGAATGCGCCATCGCGAATGCCCCCGGAGAGGAACGCCACTTCAGGCATGACCACGGCGAGCAACAACCCGATCAATGCCGCTATGCCGATGGCGCAACCGAGCATGAAGGTGATTTTTTCAAGGGAGTAGTTATAGGCAAGAAAACCGGCAAAAAACACCACGCCGAGCAGGGCGATGAACCGCTTGAGACTGAGCATCGGGTCGTGGGACCAGCCGATCGACGCAATGACGCAGAGCAGGAACACCAGCAGGAAGAAGTTGCTGCGATAAAAGGTCTTGCTGAGGAATACCTTGTTGCGGATAAAAAAGAACAGCGGCACCAGCAGGGTGATGAGGCCGCAGACCTGATTGGCGACGTTGCCTTCGAGGTCCTTATTGATATCGCCAAAGCTCGCGGCACTGCCCAGACCGAGCACAAAAGTGATCACCTGTATGTAAAACAGGATGCCGAACACGGTGAAGGCGTCGCGTAACGTCGAATACCTGATCGTCAGTGTGCTCATGATGACGGGCTCCCGATCAACGCTCTGAGGTAGGTCTGCACCGCGCTGGCACTCATGAATCGCGCGGCTGCATCGAGGCGTGACTGACGCTGCAGATCGCGCGGTATGGACAGTTGCTCGGCGATGGCCTGCGCCAGGGCGATGGGATCATCGACAGCTACCAGCGGCGCCACCAGACCACCGACGAGGATGTCTTGCGGACCGTGGGGGCAGCGGGTCGCCACCACCGGTGTGCCGGTGGATAACGCCTCGACCAGCGCGTTGGGACTGCCCTCGAAACGCGACGACAGTACGAAACAATCGGCTGCGGCCACTTCTGCCAGGGGATCATCGGCATAGCCCGGCAGATCGAAGCGCTCCGCCACCCCCAGCTGTTTCGCCTGTTCCAGCAGTGCGGCCCTGAGGGCGCCTTCGCCAAAAATGATCAGGCGGGCACGAGGGTCCGGCAATGCCGCGAACGCTGTGATCAGCGTGTCGAAACCTTTTTGCGGCGCCAGGCGCCCCACGGCGACAATCACCGTGCCGGACTTTTCCAGCAGCCAGCGGTGGCGGGGCAGTCCCGGCGTCTTCTCGCGAAAGTCGTTGTCGAGCACCGGATTGTCGGCAATGGTCACGTCCTGGCGCCGGGCGAGGGTGGTATCGACCAGATCCTGGGCGACACCGCGCGATACACAGATCACCGGGTTGGGGATCAGCCGATACAGCAGCGGTGCCACCCGATAAGCCATCCGCACCATGAAGTCGGGGTTCACGTGCCGGTCATGGGAAAAGGCATTGCGCTCGCTGACGTGCAGCCGGGCCAGCGTGCCGGACAGGGCCGCCGCGACGATCGCCACCACGTTGACGTGGGTGAGAGCCGCCAGTTGGGCGTCAAAGCGATTGGCACGCAGAAATCGCGTGAGTGCGGGCACCGCACGGACGCTGCGCGGGCTGTGCAATTCAACCTTTTTCACCCGCGGGTCGAGATGGGCTGCGTGAATGCCGCCGCCGGTGAGCATCAGCAATGTCACGTCATTGCCCGCATCCACCAGTGCCTTGGCCAGGCGCGCCATCATTTTTTCAGCGCCGCCGGCGCTGAGGTCATGGAGGATGATCAGTAACTTTTTCATTGATTCCAGACCTGGTAATACGCCTGCGCCGCGTACTGACTGGTGTACGGGCGCAGGGTGGCAGTGAGCGTCTTGTCGCTGCAGGAAATGTCATTGCGCAGGGTCAGGTGTCGCAGCATGCCGTCGGCCAGCGCCTGTACATCGTTGACGATAACCAGCTGGCCAAGCCGGCCGTGGTCCAGCAACTCTCTCGGCCCGGTCTCGCAATCGCACGCCAGCACCGGCGTGCCCAGCGCCAACGCCTCGATCAGCACGGTCGGCATGCCTTCTTGCAGGGAGCTCAAAATGAACAGCCGGGCGTGTCTGAGCACGGGATAGGGATTGCTGAGGAAGCCGCTGAAGTGCACCTGTTGCGCGATACCCAATTGATTGGCCTGAGTGACCAGTGCTTCGCGCAACGGGCCATCACCGACGATCACCAGATCCGGCAGCGCTCCGCTGCGTAGCGCCAACGCATAAGCGTCCAGCAGCAGGTGAAACCCTTTGGGCTCGACCAGACGCCCCAGGCCCAACCAGTAGTTGCGGGGGAAACCGGCGGGTTGCGGTGCCTGGGCGGCCTCGAACAGTTGATCGGTGACGACGGCATTGGGGCAATAACGGATGCGCTGCCGCCCCCAAGGCACAGCATCGGCGAGGGTCTGGCGCAGGGCCGAGGAAACCGTCACCACCTTGCCGCTGCCACACAGGTACAAGGTGTAGAGCAGGCGCAGGCTTGAGGGGCCGGTTTTCTGTTCGCTGCAATCGAGTGTCGCGTGGCGGCTGTAGATGACCTTGCAGGCACTGCCCAGGGTGGCGAACCACGTGCAGAGGTTCGCCTGTTCCTTGGCGGAAATGAGGTGGGTGACGCCTTCACGCTGTATGAGCCGGCGCAGCAATACGATGGACTTGAACAGGCCGGCAATGCCGCTGCCACCACCGCTGAAGCATTGAATGTCCCGGGTGTCGGGCATGTCTGCGTTCATGACGAAAAAACTCACACGCCGGCCGTCCTTGAGAAACTGCTCGGACAACCGTTGCTGAACGCGCTCGACGCCACCGCCGGGCTTGAAATCCTTGAGGATAAACAGGATGTGCATGGTCATTCCCCAACGCTGATGGCGACTTTGTGTCGAACGATCATGTTCAGCAGGTGCAGGAAGTTGGTGGGGTAATCGATGAGGTAGCGCTTGATCGTGTGGGGCTCGCGGTACATGCGATAGAACGCGCGCAGGTGCAGTCGATTGATCAGTGCCGGGTAGTACTGCCGCGTCGCCAGGGCTTCTTGCCGGATGAACCCGCCACAGGTGAAGGCGACCCCGCGAAAGCCTGCGCGCAGGGCATCCTGTTCGAACTGCTCTTGCAGTCCGGCGCCCAGGCCGACGATCAGAATGTCCGCTGCACTGCGGCAGATGTCAGCCCGAATGCCTTCGGCCTGGGCGGCGTCGAAATAGCCGTTGTGATAGCCGGCGATGCTCAGTTGCGGATAAAGGGTTTTGATCTTGCTGATGAACAGGTCGAGTTCAGCTTGTCGGGCGCCGACGAAATAGACGCGTTTGCCCTGTTGCTCGGCGCTGCGCAGCACGACGTCGGCTATCGAGGTGAAGTCGAAGCTGACCCGGCCAATCGTTCTGCCGGTGACGCGAGACATGAAGGTCGACATCAGCATGCCGTCGCAGAAATAGGCAACGGTGCTCGGGTTCTGCTCGAAAAAGCTGCCGATCGAGGCAAAGTTGATGAAGGAATAGGCCTGGTTGGCCTCCAGTAATTTCGCCGAGTAATGCCCGACTATCTCCAGCTTGAACATGGCGCGGCTCCTCTCAGAGAACTGAAGGGGTCTGCCGACCCACGGAGACGTAGGTGAAACCGCGTTTGCTCAACCGCTGCGGATCGAACAGATTGCGTCCGTCGAAAATCAACGGCTGTTTGAGCAACTGGCTGAGCCGGTCGAAGTCCGGCGCCCGGAACGATTGCCACTCGGTGACGATGATCAGGGCGTCGGCATTTTTCAGCGCCGCTTCCTTGGTGCCTGTCAGGGTCAGGTCATCGCGCGAGCCGTATAAGCGCTGGGCCTCTTCCATGGCTTTGGGATCGAACGCCTGCACGCTGGCGCCGGCTTGCCACAACGCCTCCATCAGTACGCGGCTGGGGGCCTCGCGCATGTCGTCGGTGTTGGGTTTGAAACTCAACCCCCACAGGGCAAACGTCTTGCCGCGCAGGTGACCGTCGAAGTGATCGAACACTTTGCGGAACAGGCTGGCCTTCTGCTCCTGATTGCGCGACTCCACGGCCTTGAGCACCCGGGCGTCGATGTCTACACCGTTGGCCGCCTGTATCAGTGCCTTCACGTCTTTGGGAAAACACGAGCCGCCGTAGCCGAGACCGGGGTAGATAAACTGGTAACCGATGCGTGGGTCGGCACCGATGCCGTGGCGCACCTTTTCGATGTCGGCGCCGAGCTTTTCAGCGAGGCAGGCCATTTCGTTCATGAAACTGATCTTGGTCGCCAGCATGCAATTGGCGGCGTACTTGGTCAGTTCAGCGCTGCGAACGTCCATGACGATGATTTTTTCGCGGCTGCGATTGAACGGCTCATACAGTTCGCGCATGACCTCTTCGGCACGCGGGCTGTCGGTGCCGATGATGATCCGGTCCGGGCGCATGCAGTCTTCGACCGCGCAGCCTTCCTTGAGAAATTCCGGGTTGGAAACCACGTCGAACATCAGGTCACTGCGACCGTTGTCGGCCAGTACCTGCCCGATACACGCTCGCACCCGGTCACCCGTACCGACCGGCACGGTGGATTTGTCGACGATGATCTGATGCCGATCCATGTTCAGCGCGATGGTCTGCGCCACGCTCAGCACGTATTTGAGATCCGCCGAACCGTCTTCGTCGGGCGGCGTGCCGACGGCGATCAACAGCACATCACCATGGTGAACGGCGTCCACCAGGTCTGTGCCGAACCGCAGCCGGCCGCTTTGATAATTGTCACGCACCAGGCTTTTCAGGCCGGGCTCGTAGATCGGCAGCGTGCCTTCTTTCAGCGCCTCGACCCTGCTCGCGTCGACGTCGACGCAGAGCACGTTGTGCCCGACCTCGGCCAATGCAGCACCCTGGACAAGGCCTACGTAACCAATACCGAATACGCTCACATTCATGGTCGAACCTCAGGTCGTCGTGACGGTTATCAACGGTCGGGCAGGGGAGCGGCAGAAGTGGGACAGGGGCTCAATAGATGTTTTTCGAGAACAGCGTGAAGGGGGTCTTGATAAGGATTTTGATGTCGAGCCACAGCGACCACTGGTTGATGTAGTTGAGGTCCTGGGCAACGCGCAGCTGCATTTTTTCCACGGTCTCGGTTTCGCCACGGTGGCCGGTGATCTGGGCCAGCCCGGTGATACCCGGCTTGAGGCGATGCCGGGCCATGTAGGCGCGCACCTTGCCGGTGTAATAAATGTTGTGGGTGACGGCATGCGGGCGCGGGCCGACCAGGGCCATCCGGCCGGACAGGACATTGAACAGCTGAGGCAATTCGTCGATGGAACTGCGGCGCAGGAAACCGCCGATCGGCGTCAGGCGGTCATCGTTGCGGGTGGCCTGGCGAACCTCCTGGTCGTCGTGGACGTGCATGGAGCGAAACTTCCAGACCTTGATCACTTCACCGTTGCAACCATGACGGTTCTGCTTGAACAGCACCGGGCCTGCGGAGGTGAGCTTGACGGCAACGGCCACCACCAGCAGCAAGGGGCTGAGCAGGGCAATGGCCAGGCCGGCGAGGCTGCGTTCAAACAGATCCTTGCAAAACAGGCTGGCAGGGTGCGAGCTGAGCAGGCTCTCGTTGAGGTAGATGGCCGGCATCCGCTCGATTTCCGAGATCGAATGGTTGAGCAACACCATGCTGCCGAAATCCGGGATCCACACCACGTCGACATTCATGTCCAACAGGTCGATGTAGAGCGCTTCGATGGTGGCGGCATGGGCCATCGGCAGCACGATATAGACGCGACGCACTTCCAGGCCCGTGATGATCTCGCGGATGGCGGAAACATGGCCGAGCAACGGCAGAATGCTGGGTGCGGGGCCACTGCTGTCGGCAGCGGCGATGAAGCCCAGCACCAGCGCGCGGTTCGGCAGCGACAGTTTTTTCGCCAGTTCATGGGCCGTCGGGCAGGTACCGATGATCACCGAGCGGCGTCCGTTGCAGACCCTGCGCGAATACAGACGGGCCAGGTAATGCAGAGGCAAAAAGCTCAAGGCCTGAACCACGAAGCCCAGCACCGCCCAGACCATGATCACCTGGCGTGAATAAATGGCGCTGGTCTGGGTGAAGAACGCAATCGCCGCCAGAACGGCCAGCAGGATCAACCAACCGGCCAGCAACCTGCCAAGCCCGACCAGCAAGCCATGGCGCTTGTGGTAGACCTGCATCACGCTGTAGATCGGCACCGAGCCGAGCACGGTCAGAATGATCAGGATGCGGTATTCACTGGTCAGACTGCCGACGCGCCACTGCACGAGCAGCATCAACAGCGCTGTCACCAGCGACAGTGCGCACAGCCACTGGCCCCAGAACGTCAGGCCTCGGCGGTGTGTCATGTGAGCGGTATAGAGCGACGTCATGGGCTTAACCTCAAGACAGCATTCATGCATCAGCGCGAATCGAACAGGCACGAGGTGCCTCCCGATGGCTTTTCCGTAGCTCGGCGGAGGTGAAGCGAGTGGTGCGTTGGCAGAAGAGGGCGTAGCGGCGGGCGTATGCGCCCGATGGTTACCTGGGCGCGAAATCGTAGTTATAGAACGCCCGGGAGTGGTGGTAGCCGTACTTGCGCGCCTTGCGCAGGTCGACCTGGTTGAGCACCGTGCCAAAGACCGGCACATGGCTTTGTTGCAACATGGCAATCCCTCGCTGAACCTGGCTGATCGAGGTGCTGTCAGCCTTGACGACATAGATCACCGCATCGGAATGTCTGGCCAGCAACAGCGCGTCACTGATCATCTCCGCAGGGGGTGAGTCGATAATGATGTGGCGATAACGTGATCTGAGCGCCTCGAGCATGCGCGCCATGCGCGGCGAGCTGAGCAAATCCTGTGGCGGTGGCTGAACCGGGTTGAGCGGATCGCCAGGGGACGGCAGGCGCGGCGCAACGAACATATCCAGCGACGGCGGCAAGACCTTCCCGGCCGGCAGCATGTCCAGATTGCCCACTGAAACAATGCAGTCTTCAAGCCTGGCCGTGCCGGCAATGACATTCGCCAGTCCGGGGCTGTCCGGCGGAAAATCAAAGTTCAGCGACAGGGTTGGCTGACGCATGTCGGCATCGATCAGCAGCACGCGTTCCAGCGGTGTCAGCGAACTGGCGAGGTTGGTGGCGATGGTGCTTTTACCCTCGCCGGCAACCGTGGAGGTCACGAGCACCACTTGTGACGGTTTTTCGCTGCTTTGCAACATCAACCAGGTGCGCAGGTTGCGAATGGTCTCGGAAAAACGCGGGTTGTCGTTGTCCTCGAACAGGCGCGCCAGTTGCCGGCGACTTTTCTTTATCACCAGCGGCACGACGCTGAGCAGTGGAACATTCAACACGCTCTCGACCGTCTCATCGGTTTTGAAGGTATTGCTCAGACTTTCGAAGAGCAGTGCCAGCCCGACGCCGATGACCGCAGCGACCAGCCCGACGATTGCGACAATCAATGTCTTGCGGGGTTTGCTTGCGTCGACTGGAACGATGGCCGGGTCGACGATGCGCACTTTCGTCGAGTCCATGTCGGCGGTGGCCGTGGTTTCTTTCAGACGGGTGACGAAGGTTTCATACAGCGCGCGTGTGCTGTCGACCTCACGCTGGAACTCGCGCAACTGGAATTCTTTGCGCGCGATGTCCTGGATTTGCGCCTTGTTGCTATTGAAGGATTGACGCAGCGACGCTTCACTCGCCGTGGCGAGCTGGTATTGCCGCTCGATACCGGCCACCACTTGCTGGACCTGCAATTGCAGGCTGGTGGTGGCGGTGCGCAACTCGGTTTGTGCGGAAATCAGGCTCGGGTGCTTCGGACCGTAGCGTCCCGCCAGTTCATCGACCTTGGCTTGAGCCACAGCGCGATCGGCCTGGAATTTCTGCACCAGGGGATTGCTCAAGACCGCAGGCACGCTGGAGAGCCGGCTCAGATCGCCGTTGCCCAAGGCCTTGGCCTGCCGATACTCGCTCTCGGCTTCAGCGCGGTTGCGACGGGCGTCGACCATGCGGTTACCGGTCATTTCCAGTTCGTTGGCGCTGATGGTGGCGACGCCTCCAACATCCACCAGACCTTGTTCTTCGCGGTAACCCTGCAGTTTTTTCTCGGCCGCACGCAGGTTATCGCGCAGCTTGATCAGGCGAGTGTTCATCCACGCCGTGGTGGTTTGCGATGATTTCTCGCTGGTATCGAGCTGGCTGTCGGTAAAGCCCTGAGCCAGTGCGTTGGCCGCCGCCGCTGCGAGAACAGGGTCTGGCAACTCGACTTCGATTTCGAGCAGCTGGCTTTTGCCAACGAACTTGACGCTGGTGTGCAGCATGAGGTTCTGCGTGACCTGATTGAAGACCTCTGCTTCAGTGAGCTCCTCTTTCTTCGGCGGTAAAAATCGACCCAATCCCGGGATCCATTGATCAAGGTCCAGATTGGCCAGCCATTGGCGCGGAGCAAACCAGGGCTTTGGCTGCTGGCGCGGGTCGGTGACCGGGTGGGTCGTCAGGCCGAGTTTTTTCACCGCGCGTTCGGCGAGGTCCCGCGATTGCAAGAGCGCCTGCTGGGTCTGCAAGTAATCAGTGGCGTTGCCGCCTGAGTCCTTGACTTGCTGGAAGGACATCAGAGGAGGTGTCTTGTCGTTGAACAGCAGGGTGGTGCTGCCAATGTATTGCGGCGTGATGCTGGAGACCACAGCGGCCGCCAATGCGCAGCTCAGCAGAACCAGCCACCCGATGCTCCATTTGGCGCGCCAGATGACCCTCCACAGATTGAGCAGATCCAGGGTGTCCTTGTCTTCGGCGTGCTGCGGATGCAGATGCGCTTGAAGAGGACGTTCGACGTAGTTGCTAGGGCTGTTGTCCATGATCAGAAAAAGCCTTGTGCAATGGAAATGGTATCGCCGGGGGCAATCGTGGTGCTTCGCGTAACGTTATCGGTCACGGTCGCGCCACCATCGCCGCGCAAGATGGTCACTCGCTTCATCGAGGCGCGCTCGGTCAGGCCGCCGCCCAGCGCGATGGCTTTCTCCAGTGTCAGTCCGGGCACGAACGGGTAGCTGCCGGGCTTTTTCACTTCGCCATTGATGTAGAACGAGCGGTATTCGATCTGGCTGAGACTGACTTTCGGGTCGATCAGATAACCCTGCTTGAGCCCGTCGACGATGATTTTCTCGACCTGGCCGGGAGTCAGTCCCTTGGCGGAAATCTCGCCCAGGAACGGATAGGAAAAGGTGCCGGCGTCACTGAGCCGGATCTTTTTCATGCTTAATTCCGGCTCACCGAAAACGATGATTCGTAACACGTCGCCGGCAGCCAGTTTGTATTGCGTGTCGGGATCTGCCGCGTAGGTATGAGGTATGAGAAACAACGCGAACAAAATAAAAACCAAGCGAGCGTTCATGTCGAAACCCTCTTAAAGGCTGACGTTGAAGCTGATCTGGAACACGTTGCGGGTGAAGCTTTCATCGTCGGCATCGGAATCGTTGTCGCGATATCGATAACCCAGTTCGATATCCAGCCAACGGCGCATGGCGTACACCACGGCCAGGTTGTAGTCCTGAAGATTGTCGGTACGGCTTTGGCCTTCGTAGACATAGCGGCCGTAACCGGCCTGTGCCACGGTAGTAATCCGTTCAGTCCAGCCGTGACGCCAGCCGACCTGGGTGAAGGTCGACTTCACGGCATCAGCGCCGTCGTCACCCTCGGCAAGGGCCTGGCGAGCGACGAAGGTGAATGTCGAATAGGTCCGCGGTTTCCATTGCAGATCGACTTGCCAGGTCGGGTTGTCGAGGTCTTTGGATTCGCTGTTGTCGAAGTTCTTTTTCTCGTAACCGACGCGGACTTTACCCGTCGTGCGTGCCGTGAAATCCCATACGGCACCGGCCATGACGGCGTCGGATTTACTGCTGCGCGGGCTGTTGGCCTGCTGGTAATCAAAGTCGGTGTGGTTATATTCCACCAGACCCCGGGTGTTGCTGCCGATGCGGTGATACCAGGTGCTGGTGAGGGCCGTGGTATTGCGTTCCTTGTCGTCGTTGATGCCATCAGCGTTGTCGTAGCGCAGTTGGGCGTAACTGGCCCCGAGATCGATTTGATTGTCAGCGCTTTTCGCCCCGAAGGTGTAGAGCCCCCCCACGCGTTTGTTGTTGAGCTTGTCGTTGATGCCTTCGACCGCCGTCGATTCAGTGCGCTCCCATTTCCGGTACTCGGCATCAAGCTTCAGGCGATGCCGGTCGGTAAACTCCATGATGCTGTCCGCTCGCACGCGTTGTGCCGTGTTCGAGGCATCCGACTCATCGTGATAAATGTAGCGAGTAGGTTGCCAGATCAGCCGGGTGGCGCTGTTGCGATCCTCGGCCTTGAGCTCGAAAGAGGGCGCCAACTTGGTGACCATGGAGGACTGCTTGCTGTTTTCCAACTCGCGAAAGTTGTCGTCATAACTTTCTGAAAACAGGAAGGATGGCGTGAAGTCGAATCCGTAAACATCAATGGCTTGCGGATTGATGCTCCAGGCCATTTCCGGATAGAGGCAGGCCATCATCAGTGCGACAGGGCATCGTGACTTTAAAGCCATGTTAGAGCTCCTGAGCAAAGGCATGTAAGGCAAAGTCGTTAGTTATAGGTGTGAAAACCGGCTTGTTGACGTTCAATCACGCTGAGTGGCAAACAGACAGGCTGCTCACGGTTAAGAAACTGCAGAAGGATCATGACGCGGTCGGTACCGTGCAACCCCAGGAACACGCCTTCCAGTGGCGCGAGCGGACCGCTGACGATCTGCAGGTTTTCTCCGGGTTTCAGCGCTTCGTCCGGCTCCGACAACGTTGATTCAAGGCAACGTGCACGCAGATGCTCGATGACGTGCTCCGCCACTGTCGCGGGACCATGATTGAATTCGACAAAGCGACTGACCCCTCGAGTGGAACGCAAGGGTGCCCAGTTGTCGTCACGACTGAGTTGGATGAACAAGTACCCGGGGAAGAGGGATTCCTGGACTCGCTGTCGTTTCCCGCGAATGACGCGCTCACTGACGAGTTGGGGGTGAAAGACCACGTAGTTCTGTTGAAGCAGGTTGAGGTGGGCACGCTCATCCTGACGTGGCTTGCATTGTAAAAGGTACCAATTAGGTTGGTCCGAGCTGATGACTGGCATGCTTGTAAACTCTTTGATGATCGAAAGTTTATGGCAGGCAGAAGCTCTAACGAAGGCTAAGTAATGGCAGGCTGTGAAAGTGCATTTCTTATTGTTGGGGGGAGTGAAGTGTTTCAATCATGAATCACAAGTGTTTCATTGGTGTACATCGCGCGGTGAAGTTGTGCCCTGTTATGCGGCGTCTTCGGGTCATTGTCGGCTTAACTTTTTAGAAGACAAAGCTACCGCACGGTCTGTTCGTCGCAGCCTTAAGGTTAGGTAACTAAGTAGTTGCCCCTGAAGCGACAGGGCGCGAGTAAGTGATTGCTCGCGCCCTGTAAAAAATCAACCTTGGTAGTTATCGGCCAGACTTTGCGGTCTGTCAAACGTTACCAGTCAAAAAACACGCCATCCATCCAGTAATGAATTTGCCAGTATTCAAGCTGTTGTTTTTAAATGGTATTTCCTTTTGTCTGAATGGTAGAAACTTTTTTTGCTTACCACGGTCGAGGCTGTGATTTAGATCAGAAACTATCCCCAATATTGGGTGTTGTTATAAAGGCTGGACTCAATAAGTCGACCGAGGCTATAACTAATCGCCTGTCGGCTTAAATGGAGCAGGGATTATGACCGTTCTTGTTACAGGTGCTGCGGGCTTCATCGGGTATCACACGGTCAAACGACTGAGCCTCCAAGGACAGGAAGTTGTCGGTATCGACAACCTCAATGATTACTACAGTGTGGATCTCAAACAGGCACGGCTTGAACAGTTGAGCGGTCTGCGGGGTTTCAACTTTGAAACACTGGATATTGTCGACAAGCCTGCCTTGATGGCGTTGTTCAAAACGCATGATTTCACCGAGGTTGTGCATCTGGCTGCTCAGGCAGGTGTTCGCTATTCACTCGACAACCCGGATGCCTATGCGCAATCGAACCTGGTGGGGTTTCTCAATGTACTGGAAGCCTGCCGACACCATCCGCCCGCGCATCTGATCTACGCCTCCAGCAGTTCGGTATACGGAGCCAACAGCAAATTGCCATACAGCGTCGACGATGCGGTCGAGCATCCTGTGTCCCTGTATGCCGCCACCAAGCGTGCCAATGAACTGCTTGCCGACAGCTACTGCCATCTTTACGGTTTGAAGGCCAGCGGCCTGCGTTTTTTCACCGTTTACGGGCCTTGGGGCAGGCCGGATATGGCGCTGTTCAAGTTTACCGAGGCCATTCTTCAAGGGCGGCCGATCGATATCTACAACCAGGGTCAGATGGCGCGGGACTTCACTTACGTCGATGACATTGTCGAAAGCATCGTCCGGCTGTGCCCAAAGCCTCCAGAACCGGACAAGGAGGCGCAGGGCGTCAACCGGATTTTCAACCTGGGGCGCGGCAAACCGGTAGCGTTACTGGATTTCGTCGACTGCCTCGAGCAGGCATTGGGCATCAAGGCCCAACGCAACTTGTTACCGATGCAGGCCGGCGATGTCATCAAGACCTGGGCTGATGTTTCAGCACTGGCGCAATGGATCGGGTTATCTCCCCAGGTGGAAGTTGAAGAGGGCGTGGCGCAGTTTGTGAGTTGGTATCGCCAGTATTATCGGATTTGAGCACCGGCTCGTGCTCTCGGTCCGATGGCGTCCGGTCATGAGCCGAATCCTGCCCTGTTATTGCGCATGATCGAGAAATTCAACGCCGCAGCGACACACAGCCAGGCCAGATAGGGAAACAGGATCAACCCGGTGATCACATCCAGGCGCAAGGCCAGGACTACCATCGCCGCGACGACCAGCCACAGCAGCACGAGAATGACCATCGCCGCAACGATCCGCTGCGCACCGAAAAACACCGGCGTCCACAGCGTGTTCAGGGCAATCTGCGCCGCCCACAACGCCAGGACCATTTCGCTGCCGGGAATCATCGTCAAACGGTAGCCAACCCAGGCCAGCAGCAGATAGATCGTCGTCCAGGCCACCGGAAACACCCAGTTGGGTGGCGTGAATTTCGGTTTGTTGAGCTGCGCGTACCATTGGCCGGGCTTGAAGACCATGCCGGTGGTTGCGGCTGCACCGCAGGCGATCAGGAAAATCAGGAAAGTCACCATTTATCACTCCTTGGCCGCAGCCAGTCTGCTTGGGTTGCTATTTGGCTCTCGATGACATCAGGTCAATCACCCGCGCCACCAGCGTGTCGACTGCGAAGGGCTTGGTCAGCACCTGCATGCCGGGGCCGAGTTGGCCGGCGCCGATCACTGCGTTTTCTGCGTATCCGGTAATGAAAAGTGTCGTCAGGTTCGGCCGGATCTCCCGGCCGGCGTCGGCCAGTTGCCGGCCGTTCATGCCACCCGGCAGGCCGACGTCGGTGATCAGCAAGTCAATATGCACGTTCGATTGCAACACCTTAAGCCCGGCAACGCTGTCGCCTGCTTCGAGCAGGTTGTAGCCGAGATCGCCAAGCACTTCGGTCAACAAGGCGCGCACGGTCGGTTCATCGTCCACCACCAGAATGGTCTCGTTGGCCTTGGGGGCTACGGCCGGTGCGATGTGCTGGTCATCGGGACTTTGCACGGGTTCGCCACAGTGACGCGGCAGGTAGATGCACATCGTGGTGCCCCGGTCGACTTGCGAGTGCACGCGCACCTGGCCGCCGGACTGCTTGGCGAATCCGTAGATCATCGACAGCCCGAGCCCCGTGCCCTGGCCCAGCGGCTTGGTGGTAAAGAACGGGTCGAAGGCCTTGGCGATGACATCCGCCGACATGCCGGTGCCGGTATCGCTGACGCACAGACACACATACTCTCCGCCGGGAATCTCCAGCGTGCTGGCGGTTTCGGCATCCATGGTGCGATTGGCGGTCTCGATGGTGATGCGTCCGCCATCGGGCATCGCATCGCGGGCGTTGATGCACAGGTTGAGCAATGCGTTTTCCAGCTGACTGGCATCCACCAGTGTCGGCCAGAGCTGCGGCGAGCCAATGGTTTCCAGAAGAATGCTCGGGCCCACGGTGCGCTGGATCAGTTCGGTCATGCCGGTCATCAGCATGTTGACGTCGGTGGGCCGCGGATCGAGGGTCTGGCGTCTGGAGAACGCCAGCAGGCGGTGGGTGAGGGCGGCGGCACGCTTGACCGCGCCCTGTGCGGTGACCATGTATTTGTCGACTTCGCTCAACCGGCCCTGACTGATCCGCGTCCCCATCAATTCCAGCGCGCCGGAAACGCCGGCCAGCAAATTGTTGAAGTCATGAGCGAGGCCCCCCGTCAGTTGGCCGACCGCTTCCATCTTCTGCGACTGACGCAGTTTTTCCTCCGCTTGCATCAACTCGGCGGTGCGCGCTGACACCCGCTGTTCCAGTGTGTCGTTGAGCGCACGCAAGGCGGCGATAGCCCCGTCGCGCTCTGCCTCGACGGTGCGGCGTTCCTCGACGTCAATCAGTACGCCAGGGAAGCGCAGTGGTTTGTTGTCATCGGCCCACTCAACGCGGCCGTTGGCTTCGATCCACTGGTACCTGCCGTCCGCGCGGCGCACACGGTACTGATGGGAATAGGCGCCACCGCGGCCAATGGCTTCGTCGATCGCCGTGGTCAGCCCGTCCCGGTCGTCGGGGTGCACGCTGGTGATCACCTGTTCGAGGCTGAGGCCTTCGCGCCCCAGACTCGGGGCGAGGTTGAACACCTGAGCGAAGCCTTCGTCGATGGCAAAACGATCGGTCAGCAGATCCCAATGCCAGGTGCCGATAATCGCGCCGGCGGCGAGGGCCAGTTGCACACGTTCGACGTTCTCCCGGGCAATCGCCTCACTGGCGCGCAAGCGCTCCTCGGCGTCGCGCCGTTCGGTGACGTCGTTGAACAGGATCGCGATCTGCCGGTCGGCCGGATCGCCGACCCGCACGGCGCGCACATCGAACCAGCGTTCAAAGGTATTGGCGTAATTCTCGAAGTTCGCCGGTTCCCCGGTCTTGGCCACGTGGCCGTAGGTTTCGAACCAGAAGCGTTCCAGATTGGGCGCGAATTCGGTCACCCATTTGCCGCGCAGGTTGACCCCGCACTGGCGCTCGAACGCCGGGTTGGCCTCGACGAAGTAATAGTCGACAGGCTCGTCGTTGGCGTCGAATTTGACTTTGACGATGGCAAACGCCGATTCGATGGTTTCCAGAATCGTGCTGAAGCGTTCCTCACTGCGGGCGAGCGCAGCTCTGCTGGCCTGCAGTTGGGCCGCCACATTTTGCTCAGTGTCGACTTCATTGCTCAGCAGCGCGGCGCGTAATCGCTTTACCTCGGACTCAAGTGCTTCGCGATCAAGGTGTTTGAGGGTATCCATTTCACCTGCTTTGTCAGGTTTTTCAGGGGCCGGATTCATGGGGCGGACAGGCCGGACTGGGGCAGTGGTCATCTCGAAGCGGTCTGGCTGGATGGTTGTTCATTCGTTGACCGGTGGCGTCGTCGGTAAGTTTCACGGATGGCTCCGCGCGGACGCTGATTTCAGATCGACTCCCCGTTATCCAGGCGGGCCAGCAGCATCTGGCCGCGTTGCCAAAGTGCCTCTTGCTTGGCCTGAGGCATGCGGTCGAGGTTCTTGTACATCATGGCCATGCGCTGATTGCCGCGCAGCAGCTCGCCGTGGCGCATCAGGAAATGCCAGTAGAGTGAATTGAACGGGCAGGCATTGTCCGCCGTGCTTTCGCTGACCTTGTACGCGCAACCGCGGCAGTAATCAGACATGCGATTGATGTACTGGCCGCTGGCGCAATAGGGTTTGGAACCGAGATAACCGCCATCGGCGTGCATGACCATGCCCAGCGTGTTGGGCAGCTCGACCCAGTCGAAGGCGTCCATGTAGATCGCCAGATACCACTCGCAGATTTGGCTCGGTGCGATGCCGGCGAGCAGGGCGAAGTTGCCGGTGACCATCAGCCGCTGAATGTGATGCGCGTAGGCGTGCTGCAAGCTTTGACCGATGGCGTGGCGCATGCAGTTCATTTGCGTGTCGCCGGTCCAGTAGAACTCGGGCAGAGGCCGAGTGTTGCCGAACGAGTTGCCCAGCGCGTAATCAGGCATTTTCAGCCAGTACACGCCCCGCACGTATTCACGCCAGCCAATCAGTTGCCGAATGAAACCTTCGGCGGCATTGAGCGCAACACTGCCGGACCAGTACGCCGACTCCACGTCGCTGCACAGCTGGCGCAGATCCAGCAGTCCGATGTTGAGCGCGGCACTGATGCGCGCATGAAACAGGAACGGCTCATCACTGGCCATGGCGTCCTGGTAATCGCCAAACCCGGCCAGACCGTAATCGAGAAAGTACGCCCAAAGAGCCTGCGCATCGGCATGGGTGACGGGATAGTTGAAGTCATCGAGCGCGCCGTAGTGCTGGCTGAAGCGCGCTTTGACCAGTGCCAATACTTCGGCGGTGATGGCGTCATTACTGAAGCGTGCCGGGTAGGGGGCTTTGACGTTTTTGGGCAGGGCCTTGCGATTGTCGGCATCGAAATTCCACGCGCCACCCACCGGCGAGCCATCGCCATTGAGCAACAACCGGCTCTTGCGGCGCATCTCCCGGTAGAAAAACTCCATGCGCAGCTGTTTCTTGCCCTCGGCCCAGGCGGCGAACTCTTCGCGACTGCACAGAAAACGCGTATCGGCGTGCCAGTGAATCGGCAAGCCGCATTCCTTCATCGAGTGCTCCAGCCGCCAGTCGCCACACTCGGTGACGTGCACTTCCTCGGCCTGCAACAGCGCTTGCCAGCGATGCAATTCACCCGGCACCGAACCGCTGTTTTCCGGATCATCCAGCCTGACGTATTCAACGCGTACACCCTGGTCTTGCAGCGACTGGGCGAAATGGCGCATGGCACTGAAGACCAGGGCAATCTTCTGTGGATGGTGGGGCACGTGGCTGGCTTCTTCCATGACCTCAACCAGCAACACCGTGTCGCGCTCGGCATCGAGTGCTTGTAAGGAAGCCAGGTCGAACGACAACTGGTCGCCCAGTACCAGGCACAAGCGGCGGGTAACGTTCATTCAATCAAACTCTGGGTTGTGCGGTTCATTGGCTTGCTTCGGTGCCCTGGCGGCGAAAGAACAAAGTCACCTGACCGACTTCCACCCCGAACTTGGACATGCTGGTGCGGTTGATCAATGTGTCCTCGTCCATCAGGTACATCCAGTCGTCCATGCTCACTTCATAGGTCGAATCGTCGACCGCCAGGTTCAGGCGATAAACCCAGTGCACGGCGTTCCCGGCAACCTGGCCCTGGGCAGCGCCGATCACATCGCCGGCGCGACCGCTCCAGCGTCCCTGGCCCTCGGGCGTCAATGTCCAGACGCGGTGCTGGCGGGTGCCGTCGCTGTACAGGAAGCGCTCGTCGAGAATCAGGTTGTTGCCTTCGCGACGGCTGACGATCGTGACTTCAAAACGCTTGGTCACTTCGCCGCCGGGCTTCTGGAATATCCCCCAGGCTTTGACGGGCTGGCTGAAAAAGCGCTCCAGGCTCAGCGCCGGTTGTTGATCGGCATAACGCGTGACGTCCACGTTGCTGCAGCTTGCGAGGTTGAGCATCAGTGCCAGTAACAGCAGTAATCGAGTCATTGCCTTGCTCCCTGATCGCGGGTGTTGAGGGAGAACGTTCGAAGCATTTTCTTGTACGCAGTGAGGGGCGCGTACAGGGTTATGGGCGTCTCCATTAAGGTAATCTCGCGACGGAGTCTCGCGTGGGAGCGTATCCGTAGTAAAAGAAATTGTACGCAGCTAATGAGTTTGTATAGGTTTTAATCAAGATAGGCGGAAAAATGCCAGCTGACAATGAAGCGGCATTTTTTCGTGCAGAGAGGAAGACTCACTTCACAGCGTGAAGCTTTTCTTGAGTAGAGGGGGAGAGAGGCGAATATTGATCATTGCGCTGCCTGGTGCCATTGCCTGCACGCAGAAAAAGGCCCGGATTCATCCGGGCCAGTCATGCACGTCAGCGTGAATCCGCCTTGCTGACAACCTCGGCGGATGATCTTTTCCGGCGTCTCTGAAGCCAGCTATGGAACGCATGTACGGGATGGAGGATGGCGGTCAGTACGCCAATCAGCAGGATGATGAAGAGGATGATCAGCGGGAGGCTTTCGTGCGAGAACATGGTGGGTTACTCCTGTAGTCACTATGTCGTAACCCGCAGACTAGACGCATCGAAGCCTGTTTTCGATGAATGAATGTTCATCCTTGAACGCTGCTGGTGTGCTACGGCGAATCTTCCGGGTGCATTGTCAGAATGATTTTCCCGACATTCCTTGAAGACTCCATTCGCCGGTGACTTACGCCAGTCGCACGGTGCCGGCATTGAATGCCGCGCATCCCTGGCTGCGCGGCGAGATATTGTTTCGATACTCACGAAGCGACCGCGAGATGAACGGCGTTTTTACACAGCAAACGTAGTCCCGCGAGTATTCACAAAAAGCGAGTAGATCGAGTGACTACTTGCCATGAACAGCCTGTTTCCTTCGCGCCCCCCGAAGCACAGGTTCGGGCAGCGCTCTGGCAGCGAAATATGGCCGATGGCCTTGCCCTGTGGATTGAAAACACGCACGCCGTCGAGTTTTTCCAGATCGGCCCTGGGATCTCCATTGCCGCCCCAGCCGCACCACAGGTTGCCCGCTTCGTCGCACTTGATACCGTCGATTGCCGCGTAGTCCAGCCCCTCGATGTGCTTGCGGCGCTCGCCCAGTGTGCCGTCTTCCTTCACGGCAATGGCCCAGATCAAGCGATTGGGTTTGGCGCGACCTTCGACGACATACAGGGTTTTTTCGTCGGGACTGAAGCACAGGCCATTAGGGCCGTTAAGGTCGTCGATCACCCGAGTGACCTTTCTGCTCTCGCCGTCAATGCGGTAAACGGCGTGGGGTTGGCTCGGGGTGATTTTGTGGCCTTCGTAGTTGTTGCCGGTCTGGAATGGCGGGTCGGTAAACCAGATCGATCCGTCACTTTTGCAGACGATGTCGTTGGGCGAGTTGAAGGGCTTGCCCTCAAAGCTGTCGGCCAGCACGGTGATCGTGCCGTTGTATTCGGTGCGTGTGACGCGGCGGCCTTCGCTGGTGGTGGTAGAGCCTTCGCAGACGATAAGACGCCCTTGGCGATCCCGGCACATCCCGTTGGAGAAGTTCGAGTGTTCACGGTACACGGTGAAGGTCTCGGTGATTTCGTCCCAACGCATGATGCGATTATTGGGGATGTCGCTGACCAGCAAATAGCGGCCGTCACCGACCCAGACCGGTCCTTCGGCCCAGCGCATGCCGGTGGCGAGTTTTTCAACGCTGGCGTTGAAAATACGCAGGTCGAGGAAGCTGTCGTCGAGGATATGAATCAGTGGATCCGGGTAGCGTTGACTCAATGGTTCGGCAGCTTCAGAGAGACTGGGCAGCAAGGCGCTGCCGGTGGCGAGCGTGGCGGAAACAGCGAGGGACTTCTTCAGGAAGCTGCGGCGTGTATTGCCTTTTACCTGTTCGAGGTTGTCAGGCTTGGCGGACAGGGATGAGTCCATGTAGCGATCTCCGTGGTTTTATTTTTTTTTTGGAGACGCAGTAATAGCCTGTGATAGGACATCGTACAAGTGAATTATTATCCAGCTCTGGTCGAGCTTGGAGATGAAGGCCTTCGCTCCATAGTGGTGGAATCCATATAGCCTAAGCGAAGCTTTTTATGCATAAAACGAAGTTCATATTAATTTTATAGTGCGTTTTAATCTAAACAGGCTTTTCCTGATTGGAGCATTCGCACTTGAAGATCCCGACACATTTGACACTTGGCCTGGCGCTCGCCGTCAGCTGCGCTGCAGCATTCGCGGGGCCCACTCTTGATCGCGTGACGCAAAAAGGTGAACTCACCGGTGTCCTGATGGAGAGTTACCCGCCATTCTCTTTTCTCAATGACCAGAACCAGCTCGACGGCTTCGATGTGGATGTCGCTAAAGCTGTGGCCGAACGTCTTGGGGTCAAGCTGAAACTTGAAACGCCTTCCTGGGACGTGATTGCCGCCGGGCACTGGAACGGTCGATACGACATCTGCGTGTGCTCGATGACACCGAGCAAGGCGCGGGCCGAAGTGTTCGACTTTCCCGTGGAGTATTACCAGTCACCGGCGGTGATCGTGGTCAATGCGAAGGACAAGGACATCGCCACTGGCAAAGATTTGTCCGGCAAAAAAGTCGGTGTGATCAGTGCGTCGACCTATGAGGCCTATCTGAACAAGGATCTGGTCATTGAAGGCGCCGAAGACAAACCGTTGAGCTATCCGTTCGACAATGTCCAGATCGCGCCTTACGACAACGAAACCGTCGCCTTCCAGGACCTCGCACTGGGGACCGGCGTGCGTCTGGACGCCATGGTCACCAACCTGATCACCGCGCGTGAACGCATCGCTCAGGATCCGCGCTTCAAGATTGCCGGAGAGCCACTGTATGCCGAACCGAACGTCGTGGCGGTCGAAAAAGGCGATCCGCAATGGAATGCGAAAGTCACCGAGGTCATCGCACAACTCAAGACTGACGGCACGCTGAGCAAAATATCCCGCAAGTGGATCGGTTCTGATATCAGCCAATGACAGCCATCAACCCGCATCCGGCCAAAGCGGCTGTCAGCCCGCAAAAGCAGCCGCCACTGACACGTCAGCTGTTCGGTTTTCGCACGCGCCTGTATCTGACGTGGGCGGCTCTGTCGGGTCTGGGCGTGTGGTTTTTCATGCGCTTCGATCTGAAGTTTTCGATCATTCTGGAAAAGTGGCCAAACCTGGTCGGCCTGCATCTGGGGCCGAACGGATTCTTGCAGGGCGCCGCGCTGACGATATTCCTGTGTTTCTGCTCAATCTGGTTTTCTTTATTGCTGGGCTTTGTCACCGCGTTGGCCAGGCTGTCGAGCAGCGCCGTGGCGTTTGGTATCGCCAGCTTCTACGCCTCGTTCTTTCGCGGCACGCCGTTGTTGATCCAGATCCTGTTGATCTATCTGGGGCTGCCGCAGCTGGGCGTGGTGCCAGGTGCAATCAGCGCCGGGATCATCGCGCTGTCGCTCAACTACGGGGCTTATCTCAGTGAGATTTTTCGTGCGGGCATTCTCGCGGTTGCCCCTGGTCAGCGCGAAGCAGCCGCCGCACTGGGTCTGAGACCGGCCGCGACGTTCATCCATATCATCCTGCCGCAAGCCATGCGCACGATCATTCCGCCGACCACCAGCCAGTTCATTTCGATGCTCAAGGACTCGTCCCTGATTTCGGTCATGGGGGTTTGGGAAGTGATGTTTCTGGCGCAGTCGTACGGGCGTTCGTCCTACCGTTACATTGAAATGCTGACCACCGCAGCCGCCATCTATTGGCTGTTATCCATCGGTCTCGAACTGATCCAGCATCGCCTCGAACGCCATTACGGCAGAGGCTTCAAGCATCAGCGCTGAGCCATTCCGTTGAATGATTTCTTGCAGGAACCACGATGTCCGATCCTAAACCTCTGCTGTTTGCACTCTATGAACAAGCCAGCGTCGGCTGCGGCGGTGCGCCGAGCCTCTGGACGCACCCGGCTGACGAACGCCTGGCGATCAACTCGCTGGGCTACTGGTCCAACCTGGCGCGGATTGCCGATCAGGCGCACCTCGATATGCTGTTCTTTGGTGATGTGCTGGGCTTTTACGATGTGCTGGGTGGCAACGCCGATGCGGCGGTGAAATGGGCGGTGGAAGCGCCGGCCAACGATCCGTTGATGATCATTCCGGCGTTGGCGGCCGTGACGGAAAACCTGGCGTTTGGTGTCACGGTGACCACCAGTTATGAGCACCCGTTTACCCACGCCCGGCGCTTCAGCACGCTTGATCACCTCACCAATGGGCGAGTGGGCTGGAACATCGTCACCTCTTACCTGTCCAGCGCCGCCCGCAATTTCGGGCTGGAGCAAATGATCAAGCATGACGATCGCTATGAGCGCGCCGAAGAGTTTCTCGATGTGGTGTACAAACTTTGGGAAGGCAGTTGGGCCGACGACGCCGTGGTTGCCGACAAGGCCCGCCAGCTGTATGCCAGAGGCGACCGGGTGCGACCGATCAATCACGAGGGTGCGCACTATCGCGTGGCCGGGCCGCATCTGACCGCACCGTCCCCGCAGCGCACACCGTTGCTGATTCAGGCGGGCTGGTCGGGACGCGGTCGAGAGTTCGCCGCCAAGCACGCGGAGCTGATCTTCATCGCCAAATCCAACCCGCAGGAAATCCGTCAGGGCCTGGAAGACATCTGGGCCCAGGCTGAGGCGCGGGGGCGTCAACGTGAAGACGTGAAATCGTTGACGGTATTGCGCATCGTCACGGCGAAAACCGAAATCGAAGCCCAGCGCAAATACGACGAGTTGCAAAGCAACTATCACTTGCAGGCACAACTGGTCAGTTACGCCGGCGACACCGGTATCGACATCAGCCGCTACGCCGACAGCGATGCGCTATCGACGCACACCGAAGGCCTGACCTCTTACGTGATGCGCCCCGATGGCAGTGGTCAGCCGCTGACGGCGGGTGACGTGAAAAAGCGCTTCGCCAGCGTCACCCGTGGCAGCGACCTGATTCTCGTCGGTACACCGCAGCAAGTCGCCGACCGCATCGAAGAACACGCGCGAATTTCCGGCACCACCGGCTACATGCTCAACCCGTTGATCAGCCCAGGCAGCCTTGAGGACTTTGTCGAACTGGTTATTCCCGAACTGCAAAAGCGTGGGCTGTATCGTACTCAGCCGCAGAGTGGCACTTTCCGTTCGCGGTTGCGGGCAGATCACTCCAGCCACCTGCCTGGCTCGGCTTATGGGGCTTCGTTCCGCTTCGACAAGGCGCTTTATGGCTGACGCTATTTGACCGCATACACTTTGCGTACATAGCGCGTGCTTTTCCAGGCGCACGGCGCACCCCGCGCAACAAACACGCTGTCACCGGTATTGACGGTCACACTCAAACCCTCAGGCGTCTGCAACGTTACGCTGCCTTCGATCAGGTACATCAACTCATTGAGCTTGTGCGGGCGACCGTGACGTTCATAGGGCGTCGAGTCCCACACGCCGACACGCAGATCGGTCGTGGCATCTTCGAAGGCATTACCTGACCGGCATTGCGGTGTTGCACCGATCAGAATCTGTTGCTCCGGCGCGGCGGAGGGGGACAGGTGTGCCAGCGGGTCGAGCGGGGTCAGGCCGGGCGTTGCGGCTTTGGTGGCCATGGCGCAAAACGCCCACCGGGTGCCGGTCTGTGCTTCGATCCGCACGTCCGTGCCCCGGCCGATGACCGCGCTGGCGCCGACGGCCAGTTGCAGTGTCCGCTCCCGGGATTTCAACGTCACGTGCCCCGCATGAACCACGATCACCTCGGTGTGCGGGAAGTCCTTGATATCAAGGCTTTCGCCTGCTTCGACGATGCCTGCGGATATGCCGTCGCTCCCTGACCAGGCGATCTGACGTCCGCTCGAGAAGGGGTCTGCAGCGTTCAAGGATTGCTGCTTGAAAGGGGTGTCGACGCGACTGCCATCGGCACGAGCCAGCAGCATGATGCAAGGTTCGGACATACGGGTGACGCTCCAGGTATTGAGAGGATTTATTGAGGGGCGGCAAGCGCCAGCGCGATAGTCAGCCGATCGCTTGAGTGACCAGGGCAAACTGCCGAACGCCATTGTTTGCTTGCGGTGCTGCACCGCGAGACATTTGTGCCACGGTGTCGACCTTCTTCAGGCCGGCTGCTTCCAGCCAGTCGGAAAGGCCACAATCCGCTGGAATATCAATGCGCACAAAGGCATCCGGTATCCCGGCCAGCAATGTGGCGATCAGGTATTGGGCTTGCTCAAGGTTTTCGGCGATCAGCGGGCCGATGCAACGGCCGCGACCGAACGGGCGCAGCAGGGCGAAGGCGTGCAACTGACCGTCACGCACAATGCCCACCGATTGCTCGACGACAGAGAACAGATCGCTGAGCACCGCTCGCCGATCCAGTCCGCTCCCGGCATTGGCCAGTTCCAGCACCCGCGCATGATCCGACTCGCGCAGTGGGCGGCATTCTTCACCGTCTGCCAATGGCCCGGGCAAAGGGGCTTGCGCCTGGCCCTGGTGCTGCTGAATCCGGCCAAACTCAACAAAACCCTGACTGGCATACAGCGGTGCGCCGGCCACGGTTGCATTCAACATCGCCGTGCTCGACTGACAAGCCTGCAGCGCGTGGTCCATGAGCTTTCGCCCGATGCCCTGGCCCTGGTAATCGTCACTGACAATGACCAGGCCAATGGTCGTGAAATCACCTTGCGGACAGGCGAACGCAGTGCCGATCAAACGCTCTCCATCGAGTACGACAAAGCCCTTGCTGACCCGTTGCAGCATGGCCCAGTCGTCAAGTCGATGAGGCCACTTCAATTGCACGGACAGTGCATGAGCCTTGGGCAGGTCGTCGGCAGTCATCGGCCGATAGACGTAGGAAGGGAGCGGGGTGGACATGGCGATTCTCCGATCAAGAGTGTGCGCTGGCGCCGGGTTTTGCGGCGAGGTGAAGCCTGTATCCCATCTGGATGAAAGCCTGACAAGGGGGCAGGGAATATTCGGCAGATTCCGCGAAGCACGGTCCCGAAGACCACACTTACTACTTAATCCGGGCCTTGTGTCGGCAGCAAATGCTTGGGCCTTTTTACCCTATAAAAGGCTTGTACCAAGTCTCGTCGCTCAGGCGCAGGATGTCGGTTCAATCGCCTCAATTCAGAACCGGGCTGACAGGCGCCGCAGCAACTGATGCCAAGCCTGCGATGGGGCGCAGTTTCTGCGGGCAACGTCGCTGTCGGAAATCAAAAGCGCCAGATAAAGGCCCATAAGTGCGCATAAACAGGGGCTTTGCCCAAGGCTGGAGCGCACCGCAAAGTCTGCTGAGTGGAATGACCAAAACGGTGATTTGTATCGAACGGAGGTCGCTTTTAACGCCATCTGCTGATTTCACGGTGTTGTAATGACGGTGTGCTGCAGCGTTGCATCGCTACTGCGCAAACCAGGCAAATGCTTGTAGCGCCATTGACCTCAACGAACTTCAGGAACGCACTCAATGAGCTTTCTTCGCCCCAAATTCATTACCTTCGACTGCTACGGAACGCTGACCAATTTCCACATGGGCACAATGACCCGCGAACTCTTCGCCGATCGCGTTCCCGCTGAGCAGATGGATCAGTTCGTCAAGGATTTCTCGGCCTATCGCCTGGACCAGGTCATGGGCGACTGGATACCGTATGACGAGATTCTCAAGACCGCTCTGGCGCGTACCTGCAAGCGTTGGGGAATCGAATACCGCGACGAAGGCCAGCTGTATTACGACGCTGTTCCGACCTGGGGCCCGCACCCGGACGTACCGGCCGGCCTGTCGAAAATCGCCGACAAGATTCCCTTGGTGATTTTCTCCAACGCCAGCAACAGCCAGATCATGTCCAACGTCGAAAAACTCGGCGCACCTTTTCACAAAGTCTTCACGGCCGAACAGGCACAAGCCTACAAACCTCGTCTGGCGGCGTTCGAGTACATGCTCGACAACCTCAACTGCGGCCCGGAAGACATCTTGCATGTGTCCTCCAGCTTCCGTTACGACCTGATGCCGGCCCACGACATGAAGATCAAGAACAAGGCCTTCGTCGCCCGTGGTCACGAAGTACCGGGCAACGCCTTCTACAGCTACCACCAGATCCCGGACATCGGCGGTCTGGCCGGACTGGTCGGCCTGTAACGACATCCTCATTGGCAAAGGCGGGATTGAACATGGGCAGTGAATCCTACTGGCTCGACAGCGCACCGGCCTTCACCGGCGCACAGCTCGGCGGTTTGCCCGGGCAAGTCGATGTGGCCATCGTCGGTGGCGGTTTCACCGGTCTGGCGGCGGCCCGGGCCCTGGCGCTCAAGGGCGCCAGTGTGGTGGTGCTGGAAGCCGGGCGCGTGATCGGCGAGGCTTCGGGACGCAATGGCGGGCAGTGCAACACGGGGGTGGCGCAGGATTACGCCAGCCTCAGCGCCAGTCTCGGTGCCGACCGGGCGAAAGCCTATTACCAGGCTTACGAAAGTGCCGTGCAAAGCGTTGTGTCGCTGGTCGAGCAGGAGCAGATCGCCTGTGACCTGCTGCGCAACGGCAAGCTGAAACTGGCGGCAAAACCGCTGCACTACGAAGGCCTGGCCCGCACCTGCGAGCTGATCCGCAACGAAGTCGATGCCGATGTTGAATTGCTGTCGGCCGAACAGACCCGCACCGAAGTCAACTCTGCGCAGTTCCATGGCGGCCTGTTGCAGCGCAATGGCGTGCAGATGCACGTCGGGCGTTTCGGCATCGGTCTGGCAGAAGCGGCGGTGCGTCACGGCGCGCTGATCCATGAGGGTACCTCGGTGCTCGACTGGAAAGCGCGGGCCGGCGGTTATCAGGTCAACACCAGCAAGGGTTCGCTGCACGCCGGGCAGGTTCTGCTGGCGACCGGTGCCTGTCAGCACGGTGGTCTGGGCTGGTATCGGCGGAGAATCGTGCCGGTGGGCAGTTTCGTGATTGCCACCGAGGTCCTGCCACGGGCGTTGATCGATCAGTTGCTGCCGGGGCGCCGCGCTTATGTCACCAGCCGAATGATCGGTAACTACTTCCGCCTGACCCCGGATAACCGTTTGCTGTTTGGCGGGCGCGCGCGGTTTGCCATGTCCGACAGTGTCAACGATGCAAAGAGCGGCAAGGTGCTGCAGGCGGCGATGGTCCAGATGTTCCCGCAACTGGCCGGCGTCAGGATCGATTACTGCTGGGGCGGCCTGGTAGACATGACCTCCGACCGTTTGCCGCGAGCCGGCCAGCACGGCGGCGTGTTCCACTCGATGGGTTACAGCGGCCACGGCGTGCAGATGTCGGTGCACATGGGGCAGGTGATGGCCGATGTGATGGCCGGTAATGCCGAGGCCAACCCCTGGCGTGAACTCGACTGGCCGGCGATCCCCGGGCATTTCGGCAAGCCGTGGTTCCTGCCTTTCGTGGGCGCCTACTACCGCTTTCAGGACTATTTGCATTGAGCTGATGTTGTGGCTTTACCGTCGTTTGCGTTTCCAGGACGTTCCGGCCAACCGGAACACTTGAGCCTTCTTAATTTCGACAGGTAGCACTGAAATGACTGATCACAAGAACGACTCACCATTGATCTCAGGCGAAGCAAGCCTGCGGGTATTCGAAGGCCTCAATCGCGGCATGTCACGCCGTCACGCGTTACAAATGCTCGGTGTGGCCGGCGTAGCGGCTGCCGGCGCCGGCAGCCTGTTCGGTGCCGCGGGCAAGCTGTTGGCCGACGATACGGCGACGCCGGGCAAAGGCAAGCCGGGTGGGCGGATACGTGTCGCCGGCATGTCCAGCTCCACCGCCGACACCCTCGATCCGGCCAAAGGCGCGCTGTCCACCGATTATGTGCGGCACTACATGTTCTACAACGGCCTGACCCGTTTCGACGCGCACCTGGTGCCGCAACTGGAGCTGGCCGAGCGCATCGACAACACCGACGCGACCCTGTGGACGATCACCCTGCGCAAGGACGTGACTTTCCACAACGGCAAAACCCTCAGCGCGGCCGACGTGGTGTTCTCGCTGTCACGACACAAGGATCCGCTGACCGGCTCCAAAGTCATGCCGCTGATGGAGCAGTTCGCCGAAATCAAGGCCACGGGGGCCAACGAAGTACAGATTCGCCTGACTGCACCGAACGCCGAATTGCCGTCGATTCTGGCCGTCTCGCATCTGCTGATCGTTCCCGAAGGCACCACCGACTTCAACCAGGGCATTGGCACCGGACCGTTCAAGGTCAAGGAGTTCAAACCGGGCGTACGTTCGGTGGCCGCACGCAACACCGGCTACTGGAAGCCTGGCCTGCCGTACCTCGACGAAATCGAATTCATTGCCATCGGCGACGAGCCGTCGCGGGTCAACGCGCTGCTGTCCGGCGACGTGCACATGATCAACGAGGTCAACCCGCGCTCCACCGACCGGATCAAGGCCAGCGCCAAACACCGGGTCGTTGATGCGCCGTCGGGCAACTACACTGATTTGATCATCCGTCAGGATCAACTGCCGGGTCAGAACGCCGATTTCACCCAGGCGATGAAGTACCTGCTCGATCGCGAACAGATCAAGTCGGCGGTGTTTCGCGGCTTTGCCGTGGTCGGCAACGATCATCCGATCGCGCCCGGCTCGCGCTACTACAACAGCGACCTGCCACAAACGGTCTACGACCCTGAAAAAGCCAAGTTCCTGCTGAAAAAAGCGGGCATGGAAAACATCAGCATGGAGCTGTTTGCGTCGCCTGCCGCAACGGGTTCCGTCGATATCGCAGTGTTGTTGCAGCAGTCGGCCAAACAGGCCGGGCTCAAACTCGACGTCAAGCGCCTGCCGAGCGACGGCTACTGGTCCAACCACTGGATGAAGCACCCGATCAGCTTCGGCAACATCAACCCACGTCCGAACGCCGACGTGATGTTCTCGCAGTTCTTCCAGTCGAAGGCGCCGTGGAACGAGTCCGGCTGGAAGAACGAGCAGTTCGATCAGTTGCTGATGCTCGCCCGCGGCGAAACCGACGATGCCAAGCGCGGCAAGATGTACGCGGACATGCAGACCCTGGTGCACGACCACTGTGGCATCGGCATACCGGTGTTCATCAGCAACATCGACGGCGTCGATCAACGGATCAAGGGCTACGGCAGCAACCCGCTCGGCGGCTTCATGGGTTACATGTTCGCCGAGCAGGTCTGGCTGGACGCTTGAACAGAGCCGTCGAAATGAACGGCAAGCCAGGTTGCAGGAGGGTAGGCGATGAATAGCAACACACTGTGGTTGATCGGACGGCGGCTGGGCGCCGCGATCGTGACTTTGTTGATCGTATCGATGGTCGTGTTTGCGATCACCGCGGTACTGCCTGGAGACGCGGCACAACAATCCCTTGGCCAGTTTGCCACCCCGGAACAGGTGGCAGCGCTGCGCCTGAAACTGGGGCTCGATCAGCCCGGTGTGGTGCGTTACCTGCACTGGTTGATGAGCCTGCTCAGTGGCGATATGGGCGTGTCGGTATCCAACGCGATGCCGGTTGTCGAGCTGATGGCCGGGCGCGTGCCCAACACCTTGATGCTGGCGGCCGCCACGGCGCTGGTGTCGGTGCCGGTGGCTCTGGTTCTCGGCGTCGGCTCGGCGATGGGCCGTGGCGGGCGGATCGACAGTGTCCTGAGTTTCACCACCCTGGCCATGGTTGCGGTGCCGGAGTTTCTGGTGGCGACCCTCGCGGTGCTGATCTTTGCGGTAAACCTGGGTTGGTTGTCGGCGCTGTCCTATGCCAGCGACATCACTTCACCGTGGCAATTCATGCGCACCTACGCATTGCCGGTGATGACGCTGTGCTGCGTGATCGTTGCGCAAATGGCGCGGATGACACGCGCGGCAGTGATCGACCAGCTCGATAGCCCCTACGTGGAAATGGCCCGGCTCAAAGGCGTCAGTCCGATGCGCATCGTGCTGCGTCACGCGTTGCCCAATGCCATCGGGCCGATCGCCAATGCGATTGCGCTGAGCCTGTCGTATCTGCTCGGCGGGGTGGTGATTGTCGAAACCATCTTCAACTATCCCGGCATCGCCAGCCTGATGGTCGATGCCGTGACCAACCGTGACATGGCACTGGTGCAGGCCTGCACCATGTTGTTCTGTACGGCTTATCTGGGTCTGGTGCTGATTGCCGACCTGTGCGCGATTCTGTCCAATCCGAGGCTGAGAAACCAATGAACAATCTCATTGTGAAATCGACGCCCGCAGCCCCCGATCTGTCAGCCGGCAAGGTGTCTCACGGACCCGTATGGCTGGGACTCATCGGTGCGGCCATCTGCGTTATCTGGTTGCTGGTTGCATTATTCGGCCCGTGGCTGGCGCCGCATCCGGTCGGCGAAGTGGTCTCGGGCAACGTGTTCGACAACATCAGCGCGGTGTACCCGTTCGGCACTGATTATCTGGGCCGCGACATGCTCAGCCGGGTGCTCGTCGGCGCGCGCTTCACCGTGGGCCTGGCGTTGATTGCGGCGGTGCTGGCCAGTGCGCTGGGCACCGGTTGTGCGCTGCTGTCGGTGGTGTCGCCGAAGTGGCTGGACGAAGTGATCAGCCGCTTGATGGACGCCTTTATCTCGATCCCGAGCAAGATGCTCGCGTTGATCATGGTTTCGGCGTTCGGCTCTTCAGTGACCCTGCTGATCAGCACGGCGGTGTTGAGCTTCGCCCCGGGCGCGTTCCGTATCGCCCGCAGCATGGCGGTGAACATCGAAGCGCTGGAGTATGTGCAGGTCGCCCGAACCCGTGGCGAGCGGCGTTTGTACATCGCCTGCGTGGAGATCCTGCCGAACATGCTCAACCCGGTGCTCACTGACCTGGGCTTGCGGTTTGGTTTCATCGTGTTGCTGCTCAGCGGCATGAGTTTTCTCGGGCTGGGCGTGCAACCGCCGGATGCCGACCTCGGTTCGCTGGTGCGGGAAAACATCGGCGGCCTCAATCAGGGCGCCCCGGCCATCGTCATCCCGGCGCTGGCCATCGGCACCCTGACCATCGGCGTGAATCTGTTTATCGACAGATTGTCGTCGCGACGTAGTCGCCGCACGGGAGGCCATTGAAATGACCCAATTGATTCGAGTTGAAGACCTGCGCGTGGTTGCTTGCGGCGAGCATGGAGAAACGGAGATCGTCAAAGGGGTGAGCTTTGCCCTGGAACAAGGTGAAGTGCTGGCGTTGATCGGCGAATCGGGCTCTGGCAAGACCACCATCGCCCTCGCTTTGTTGGGGTATGCCCGACGGGGCTGTCGGTTGTCCGGCGGCGTGGTACAGGTCGGCGAGCACGACATGCTCGCGCTCAGCGAGCAGCAATTGCAGGGCCTGCGCGGTAATCGGGTGTCGTATATCGCGCAGAGCGCTGCGGCGGCTTTCAACCCGGCAAAGAAGCTGATCGACCAAGTGGTGGAGGGCGCCTTGATTCACGGCCTCGGCACCCGCGCCACCCTTGAGGCCAAGGCCATTGAGCTGTTCCGCGATCTGGCCCTGCCAGACCCGGATCACATCGGTCAGCGTTACCCGCACCAGGTGTCCGGGGGGCAATTGCAGCGGGTGATGGCGGCAATGGCGCTGATCAGTGATCCGTTGCTGGTCATCCTCGACGAGCCGACCACGGCGCTCGATGTGACGACCCAGATCGACGTGTTGCGTGCGTTCAAGCGCGTGGTACGTGACCGTGGCGC